>JAUVKM010000066.1 GCA_030596265.1 Candidatus Cloacimonadota bacterium | reverse complement strand
AATGTGCAGAGAGAGGATCTTACAGCTATTGAAGAAGCAAATGCATATCAGCAATTAAATGAAGAATTCAAACTTACTCACGCACAAATATCTGAAATCGTAGGTAAGGATAGAGCAACAATAACCAATTTTATCAGGCTGCTGAAGTTGAGCGAGAATGTGCAACAGATGATACTGAACGATCAAATATCATCCGGTCATGCCAGGGCAATACTACAAGTAAATGAAGAACTTCGTGATGAGTTTTCACGGTTTATCTTAAAGAATAAACTTTCCGTACGAAAAACAGAAGAAGAAGCTAAGCGCATAAAAGAAATCGGATCAGTTTCCCATTCCAAAAAGAAAAAAGAAGTCATTAAAATTCCTGAATTAAAGGAATTTGAAAAAAAACTAAAACAGAAATTCAACTCTAAGGTTAAAATATCTGACAATAACTATAAAGGTAAAGTCAGTTTTTATTATTCTTCACAAGATGAATTGAATAAATTATTGGAAAAACTGGGAAAATGAAAATTACTATTGCCATATTATTGATCATCGTTGTACTTATTACAGCTTGGTTCTATGCAGAAAACATCAAATTAAAAAAGCAGGTAACAAAGCAACAAGGAGAATTAGATGTTTCCGCAAAATACATAAAACAATTAAATAAAAAAATAGCAGAAGATCGCAATCTTGTTTCATCTTCCAAAACAAATGAAGAGAAGATCCGGGCATTAATGGATACTTACATGAAAGAGCAAAACAAAGATGTGTATGTAGATTCGGGGAAGGCTATCCAATATGATGAACAACGTAGGTTTCTGCCTGACATTATTCCCGTAAAAGGTGATTTTGCTATAAGTCAGAGATTTTCTGAAAAGCATCCGGCATGGGATTTTGCGGCCGCCACAGGCACAGAAGTTGTAGCTGTTGCAGCGGGTGAAATACTTTCAGTATATTACGATGAACATTACGGAAATGTAATAATAATAGATCATTTTAATGAATATGCTACGCTTTATGCACATCTTGCAACTATTTTTTTTGAGAGCAAAAATACTGTAGAAAAGGGAGAGACTATTGCACTGGTTGGAAATACCGGAAATAGCTCTGCTCCGCATTTGCATTATGAGATAATGTTCGATGGAAAAAATGTTGATCCAAAAGAATATATTGATGTAAAAAAGTAGGAGGAAATAAAATATGAACAAGAATAGAAAAGTTGAGCTTTCAACTATAATTGGAAAAGGGAGCAAAATAAAGGGCACACTTTACGTTCAGGGTGGTGTGCGAATAGATGGTGAAGTAGAAGGCACAATTGAATCTGACGGATTCGTAACTATTGGATCTTCCGGTGTCGCCAGAGCTAATATTAAGGCAGATGAATGTCTTATCTCCGGCAAAGTAGTTGGAAATGTAACCTGTAAAGATGCTATTGAATTGGATAGAAGTGCCAGAATGAATGGTGATATTGTTGCTAAAATCCTAATGATACATACCGGAGCAGTATTCAACGGTAAAAGTTCAATGACTTCAAATTCCAAAACAATAAAAAATCCAATAATAATAGAAAATGTGGAAAAAAAAGAACCAACTGAATAATGAATTATTGAAATATATAAATCTGATAACACAGTTAGGTCTTACCATAATAAGCTCAATACTTATTTTTTTAGTTGGAGCGATATACCTGGAGAAGAAATTCCAAACAGAAGGCGTATTGATTTTGGTTGGTGTATTGATTGGTGTTGCTGTCGGAGTTTTTGCAGCATATAAATTATTAAAAAAAACGTTAGAAAAAGAATGAACAAAAATATGGAAGATAATAATAAATATATCAAAAAAATATTGCTGATTATTCTCTTGACAAACATACCTGCGTTTTTGTCTTTACCGTGGTTCTTTAATCAGTCTATAAGTTGGATTATGGGTACAATAGGCAGTGCTGGAAATTTTTTTTGGTTGGCCCATAACCTGAAGAAAAGTATTGGACTTTTACCAACGAAATCATGTGTGAGTGCCGCTAAGGGTTCACTAACAAGATATGCCACATTAACAATATTTGCACTTGCAATCTTCTTTCTAGTAAAGCCGAATATTATAATTTTCGGTGCCGGTTTGCTTTCTGCACAGATCGTGATATATATAGTTGAAATTGTAAGAAATTTGAAAAACAATAAGTATTTTAGAGGGTAGAATGGCTAAAAAGAAAAGCCCGATCTTAAAGATATTTATTTTATTTATTCTCATTGAAACAGCATTAGTGTTTGTTTCAAATGGATTTAATAAAAATCTTCAAGTAGGATTTGATGACGGAAAATTTGTCTTTAAAAACGTCCAAAGTCATTACGACCTTCAAGGAAAAATAACAGAAGAATTCCAGATCGATGAACACCATCGTCAAACCGGTGAAACACCAGAGATTTATGGCAGTAATAAAACATATGAATTCTTTAAAAATATATTTGGAAAAGCAACTGCGATAGGAACATTCCAACTTTTACGTATGCTGTTCATTGTAGATATTATGCTTCTATTCATTGCTCTCCTGATAAAAAAGAAATTATTAAAAAGACCATCTCAACCACAGATATTATTTGAAATGATATATACCACTTTAGAACAATTTGTAATAGAAACCCTTGGTAAAGAAAGGGTTAATTTTACTCCATACATCGTAACGCTTTTTTTATTCATTTGGGTTTGCAATATGGTTGGAATGATCCCGATCCCCGGGTTTATGGAGCCAACCAGAAATCTTAACGTTCCACTTGGACTTGGAGTTTTTGCAGTTGCCATTGTTCATATAACTGCTTTCAAAGTGAAGGGTGCATGGGGTCATCTTCAAAATTATTTAAATCCTGTAAAAAATCCTCTTTTCCTTTTGGATATTATTGGTGAACTTTCTAAAGTTGTTTCTATCTCTTTCCGTTTATTCGGAAATGTTCTAGGTGGAGCGATAATTATTTTGGTTGTTTCGTCTTTAGTTAGTTACGTAGTTTTTCCGGTTGGATTAAATCTCTTTTTTGGAATGTTCGTTGGAACGATACAAGCGTTTGTTTTCACAATGCTGGCACTTACCTATATTGGTGTTGAGATATCGGAGTAATAATGGAATTATCGGTGGAATATATTAGAATTGCAGCATACCTCGGAGCAGGAATAAGTGTTGGTCTGGGAGCTATTACAACAGGAGTAGGTTCGGGACTAATTGCAGGTGGCGGTTCTTTGGGAATTATGAAACAACCGCAAGCTAACGATCAAATATTCAGAACTATGCTTATCGGACAGGCAGCCTCACAAACAGCCGGAATATTTGCCCTGGTAATTTCTATGCTTCTTATATATGGTGGATTCGATACTCCGGAAGGTGGTTGGTTCAAAGCTGCAACACTTCTTTCAGCGGGAATAGCAATGGGAATCGGTTCGTTGGGACCTTCTCTCGGAGCAGGATACTCTGGTGGAGAAGCTTGTAAATCTGTAGCGAGAATGCCTAAACATGGTAATTTCATTATGGGTAATATGCTCATTGGGCAAGCTTTGGCACAAACAGCTGCAATATTTGCACTTCTTATTTCATTACTATTGTTGTATTCAACCCCAAATCAACCTGTGGATATTTCAATTGGCAGAATATTGATTAAAACTCTCGCCTTCATCGGAGCAGGTTTAGCAATCGGTTTTGGAACTATCGGGCCCGGGGCGGGTATTGGCTATGTTGCCGGTAAGGCAAATGATATGATGGGAAGATTTCCTAAAGAAAGATCAAGGATAATGAGAACAATGTTTCTAGGAGCAGCGATTTCGCAATCAACAGCGATATATTCGTTGGTAATTGCATTTCTGCTGATCTTTGCAGTATAAATAAATAATTATGAAGATATTGGAGGAAAAATGGATAACATTACACTGGCACAAGGAATCGTGAAAGCTGCTGCACTTTTAGGTGCAGGAATGTGTATGGGGATGGGTGCTTTAGGACCAGGAATTGGTGAAGGATTTGTTGCCGGTAAAGCTTGTGAAGGAATCGCACGTTCACCAGAAAATGCAAGTCTTATTACGCGTACAATGCTTGTTGGTCAGGCTGTGTCTGAATCAACGGGTATTTACTCATTGGTTATTGCACTTCTGTTGATATTCTCGACTTAAGATTACAACCAAGACCAGACATTGTATAAGGGTTGGGAGAAATAGCTTCCAACAGTAAAATATTAATTTGGAGATTTTATGATTAGTATAGATTATTCTCTCATTATTGTAATTCTGAATTTCGTACTTTTACTGATCGTTTTGAATAAAATTCTGTATAAACCGATCAAGAAATTCTTAGATGAGAGGCAACAAAAAATAGCTTCTGATCTGGATGAAGCAAAGGCATCGCGAACGCAAGCTGAGAAACTTGTAGAACAAAAAAGCGATGAGTTAAAGCAATCTGCCGAAGAGATCAGGAAGATGAAGAATGTCACTGCCAGTGATGCTGAAGGTAAAGCCAGAGGCATTATGAAGAATGCTAAAGAGCAGGAAAAACGGATATTACAAGATACGGAAGAACAACTCGAAACCGAAAAAGTAAAGGTTATGGAAATAATTGAAGATGAATTGGCAGAAATGGTTGCCGAGCTTTCTTCTAAATTCCTATCGGAAAAACTTGATGGAAAAAAAGATAAGGAACTGATAAAAAAAATAATCTCTGAAAGGGAAAGTAAGTGAAAAATATACTCGTTGCTCAACGCTATTCTCATGCTATTATTAATGGACTCGACGATAAAGAGATTAATTCGATATTAGCCGATGTTGAGATGATGAGCAGATCAATAAAAGAAGAACCAAAACTTGTGAATGCAGTTAATTCTTATTTATTTCCAGCTAAAAAACGTTTGGAAATAGCATTGAGTATGACACAGAAATTAAAGAATACCGAACTGTGGGAAAACTTGTTTGGTATTCTTATCAAAAAGCATAGATTCAATATTGTCACAGATATTCTACAAGATCTGGAGAATAAAATATTAGATAAAAAAAATCAGGTAAAAGTTGGATTAACTATTGCTCATGATTTACCTGAAGACGTGCTTGATTCTATATCGGCAACCCTTAAAGATATTTTAGAAAAAGAAGTAATATTAGATGTAAAGATCGATCCTGAAATATTGGGAGGATTTGTAGCAACTACGGATTCTTTATTAATTGATGGATCAATAAAAAATAATTTAGTGAAGCTGTTAAAAGTTAAGTCAAAAAAAAAGAAATGAGGTCAGTATGAAAATACAACCAGATGAAATAAGTTCTATCCTTAGAGACAAGATCAAGGGATTAAAATTTGATATTGATATTTCCGAAACCGGAAAAGTTGTTCAAGTGGGAGATGGAATTGCCCGTATTTATGGAATGGACAATGTGATGGCAGGTGAGATGGTCGAATTCCCCGGTGACGTTATGGGAATGGCATTAAACCTGGAAGAAGACAATGTCGGATGTATTATTTTTGGTGAGACACGAAAGATCAAAGAAGGTGATATAGCAAAAAGAACCAAGAAAATCTTACAGGTTCCGGTAGGTGAAGCAATGTTGGGACGTGTTGTGAATGCACTTGGAGAACCGTTGGACGGGAAAGGTGCAATCAAAGCAGAAGCCTATAAGCCGGTAGAGCGGAAAGCTCTTGGTGTTGTGCAAAGACAACCGGTTAAGGAACCTCTTCAAACAGGTCTCAAAGCAATTGACTCAATGATCCCGATCGGTAGAGGACAGCGAGAATTAATTATTGGTGACCGCCAAACAGGTAAAACAGCCATTGCTATTGATACCATTTTAAATCAGAAAGATACCGATGTAATTTGTATCTATGTTGCTATCGGGCAGAAAAAATCATCTGTTGCAAAGATCGTGAATACACTTGAAGCAAATGGATCTATGGAGTATACAATTATAGTTATTGCCTCTGCAGCAGAATCAGCTTCTTTGCAATATCTTTCACCTTACACAGGGTGTACAATGGGAGAATTTTTTCGCGATAAAGGACAACATGCACTTATTATTTATGATGATCTTTCTAAACATGCTGTATCTTACAGGGAACTTTCATTGCTTCTTAGAAGACCTCCCGGACGTGAAGCTTATCCAGGAGATGTTTTCTATCTTCATTCACGTCTATTGGAAAGAGCTTCCAAACTTAATGATGAACTTGGTGGCGGTTCACTTACTGCTCTTCCTATTATTGAAACACAGGCAGATGACTTAACAGCATATATTCCAACGAATGTTATTTCAATTACTGATGGCCAGATATTCCTAAGCAACCGCTTATTTTACTCAGGTATTCGACCTGCTATTAATGCCGGACTTTCAGTTTCACGCGTGGGTGGAAGCGCGCAGCGAAAAGCGATGAAGAGCGTTACTGGACAATTGCGTGTTACACTTGCTCAATATACAGAGCTTGAAGCATTTGCAAAATTTGGATCAGACCTTGATAAGGCAACTCAAGCACAGCTTACACGGGGTAAACGATTAAATGAAATTCTAAAACAATCACAGTATTCACCACTTTCTGTAGCAAAACAGACATTCATTATCTTTATGGCAAACGGAGGTTACCTTGATGAAATTGAAGTGGAAAATGTACGGAACGTTGAAGACGAACTTTATTCAACATTAGATTCTGAGTATAAAGAATTCATGGAGAGCATGGTCAGGGATAAACTGACTGATGAGACAGAAGAAGCTATGCGTAAAATTTGCGAAAAAGTGTTAACCAAATTTTAGGAAATTATGGCTAATTTAAGAGAGATCAAAACACGGATCGAAAGTGTTAAGAGTACAAAGCAAATCACAAATGCTATGAAAATGGTAGCTGCATCTAAGTTGCGAAAAGCTCAGGATAATATAATTAATGCCAGGCCATATGCAGATCATATAAACGAGATGCTTCGAACACTAAAAAATAAAAATATTTCTTCCGATCATTCATTATTAGCTGAAGTAACAGGCAAAGGAAAAACAGCTTATATTGTTGTAACTTCTGATAGAGGTCTTTGCGGCTCTTTTAATACGCATATAATAAAAAAGGCAATTGTACACCTTAAGGAAAATTCTGATGCTGATCTGATCTGTATTGGAAAAAAGGGATATGATTATTTCAGAAAACATTCTACAAATGTAACTGAACATTATATCAATCTTTTCAATGAAATGGATTTTAGTGTTTCTGCAGATGTAGCAGAAAAGATATTAAGTTTATTTTTAGATGAAAATTATGATAAAATCAATGTTATTTATAACGAATTTAAATCTGCGATCCAACAGGATATTGTGGTAAAACAACTCTTGCCAATCATTCCTCTTGAAACTGAAGAAATTTCTAAACTAGATTATGTTTACGAACCTGATGAAGATACAATAATATTTGAACTTGGAAGTAAATATATCCATGTTGATATTTGGAGAATAATGTTAGAATCCTCTGCAGCTGAGCAAGGCGCTAGAATGACGGCAATGGATTCTGCAACTGAGAATGCTATTGAACTAATTGATAGGCTTACTCTTAATTATAATAGAGCAAGACAGGCAGCGATCACAACTGAAATTATTGAAATATCGTCTGGGGCGGAAGCTATCCAGCAATAATAGAAAAAAGTTATAGAATATAAGAGGTGTTTATGGTAGAAGGAAAAGTTATACAGGTTATCGGACCCACTGTAGATGTAGAGTTCCCGGAAGGTCATCTGCCGGCAATTCATAATGCGCTTAAGATTGAGAGAAAAGAGAGCTCAGATCTTGTTTTGGAAGTCCAAATGCATCTTGGTGAAAATAAGGTTAGAACTGTGTCAATGGACTCAACAGACGGCTTGGTTAGAAATACAAAAGTTATAGATACAACAGAACCAATAATGGTTCCTGTAGGTGAAGAAGTTCTGGGTAGAATGATCAATGTGATCGGTGAACCTATTGATGGTGGTGGGCCGGTTACCGCTAAAGAAAAATATCCAATTCATCGTCAAGCTCCTTTATTTGAAAATCTTTCAACCGAAGAAGAAATTCTAGAAACGGGGATAAAGGTAATTGATCTTATTGAGCCTTATTCTAAAGGTGGAAAGATCGGACTATTTGGTGGTGCTGGTGTTGGAAAAACTGTTCTTATTCAAGAGCTTATTAGGAATATTGCAATCGAGCACGGTGGCTATTCTGTATTTTCCGGTGTGGGTGAGAGAACCAGGGAAGGAAATGACCTTTGGTTAGAGATGAAAGAATCAGGTGTTATTGAAAAAACAGCGCTAGTATTCGGCCAAATGAATGAACCACCGGGGGCCCGGCAGAGAGTTGGGCTTACCGGGCTTAGTATTGCAGAATATTTTAGAGATGTAGCAAAAAAGGACGTACTTTTATTTATAGATAATATTTTCCGTTTCACACAGGCAGGATCGGAAGTTTCTGCCCTTCTGGGAAGGATGCCGTCAGCGGTTGGATATCAACCTACTTTGGCAACTGAAATGGGTAATCTCCAAGAGAGAATTACCTCTACAAAAGACGGTTCGATTACATCAATACAAGCTGTGTATGTTCCAGCAGATGACTTAACAGACCCAGCTCCAGCTACAACATTTGCCCACCTGGATGCAACGACAGTACTTTCCAGAAGAATTGTTGAGCTTGGTATTTATCCTGCTGTTGATCCACTTGATTCAACAAGTAGAATTCTGAATCCACAAATTATTGGTGACGAGCATTACAAGATTGCGCGTGAAACGCAGAGAGTGATCCAAAAATATAAAGACCTACAGGATATTATTGCAATTCTTGGAATGGACGAACTTTCTGAAGAGGATAAAATTGTCGTTAGCAGGGCACGAAAATTAGAGAGATTCTTCTCTCAGCCATTCTTTGTGGCAGAACAATTCATTAATACCTCTGGAGTTTATGTGCCGCTTAAAGAAACAATTTCCGGCTTTAAGGCAATTCTTGATGGTGATTGTGATACTTGGCCGGAGCAGGCATTCCTCTATGTTGGAAATATTGAATCTGCAGAAGAAAAAATGAACAATTTGAAGAAAGGGAAATAGTTTAAGGTATGAGTAAAATTCATATTAAAGTTATTCAGCCAACTCAGATCAGGATCGACAAAGAATATGATCATGTGATAGTTCCTGG
>JAUVKM010000302.1 GCA_030596265.1 Candidatus Cloacimonadota bacterium | reverse complement strand
GCAGGAGTGATATTTCTTATTCTACCCAACCGTGAAATCCTAATTAGAGTTTCATCACGGGTAGTTTTATTACCTTTGAATTTATATTCAGTGAATTGGCAGAATCTGCCTTCATCAATTTTAATAAATGCAGTAAATTGTTTATTTATGCTCAATAGACTATCAAGTTTCACATCTGCAAAAAGAAATCCGTTATCAGCATAATATTCAGCTAGAGTTTTAAGTGAATTTGCCAACTTTAATAAGGTTAAATCATGTTTGGGAAGTATTGAAGATAATTTGGAATCAGTAATGTAACTATTTCCCATAAAACGTAGATTTGTTACTGGAATTTTATTCAACTCTTCTATTTGGAAGATCACATCTATACGGGTGGGTGAATGGGTGATAATTTGGGGTGCATGAACTTTAATATTATATAAACCTTTGTTGGAGTAGTATTCGGAAATGTGTTTTGCATCCTTATTTAAAAGAGCTTGGTTAAATATGCTGCCGGCGCTGGAAGAGATGCTTGCTTTAAGATCTTTATCTGAGATGAGTTTATTACCTACGAATTTTATCTCACCGATTCTGAGTTCAGCATTTAAAATTATACTGAATAGAAGTAATATCCAAAAAAGTTTAAATTTCAACATTCTCTTCAATAAGTTTAATAAGTTGTGGAACTAATTCTTCTTCCTTAACCTTACGTAATATTTCACCTTTCTTAAAGAGTAATCCTTCATGTTTGCCGCCGGCAATTCCGAAATCTGCTACACGTGCTTCTCCCGGACCATTCACAATGCAGCCCATTACAGCAACTGAAAGGTCTGTATCGGCATATTTTTCCAATGCTTTTTCAACCTTTTTTGCCAGTGAGATAATATCAATATCGGTTCTGCCGCAAGTGGGGCAGGAGATAATTTCCAAACCTTTTTTTAGATGAAGTGCTTTGAGGATTTCTTTACCAACCACGATCTCCTCTATCGGATCTGCCGTTAAAGAAACGCGGAGAGTATCTCCAATCCCTTCAGCCAGTAAAGAACCGATACCAATTGAAGATTTTATGGTTCCAATAAATTGTGTTCCTGCTTCTGTTACTCCCAGATGCAGCGGATAATCTGTTTTAGAAGAGAGTAATTTATATGATTCAATTGTTAACGGTACTGATGATGCCTTCACAGAGATCTTGATCTCATGGTAATTTGCCTTTTCCAAAATTGCAACATGTTCCAAAGCACTTTCTACAATACCTTGTGCAGAAATTCCATATTTCATTAGTTTCTCTTTGGAAAGCGAGCCACTGTTCACACCTATACGAATGGGAATTTTCTTTTCTCTGGCAGCATCAACAACTTTTAATACATTTTGCTCGCTGCCAATATTGCCAGGATTCAAACGCAATCCGTCCACACCGGCTTTAATTGAAGCAATTGCAAGTTTATAATCAAAGTGAATATCTGCAATTATTGGAATAGAAATCTGCTGCTTTATTTGCTTTATTGCTTTAGCTGAAGTTATATCGGGAACTGCAACACGCACAATATCACAACCGGCAATTGCAAGCTCTTTTATTTGCTGTACGGTTGCTTTTACATCCGCTGTTTTGGTAGTGGTCATTGATTGTATAGAAATTGGATTATCACCACCTATAGCTATATTACCAACTTGAATAACTTTTGTGTTTCTTCTTTTTATCATTTTAAATTCTCCAATAATATTTCATAAGATTACTCTATGAATTAGGTCAAGAAATAAATAAGAAGTGAGGAAAAAGATTTATATACCTTTAGCATATACAAAGAGGCAAAGTGGTAAAGACGCAAAAATCAAAAAAAGAGAATGTGAAGCTTTATTTCATTCAAAAGCAGAAAATTTCTTGTTAAATCTTGACTTATGATTTTCAGATCAAATTTATGGAAAAGAGAAGGAGATATGAAAAGGATCTTATTTATTTGCTGTCTAATTTTATATACATTACTATTTGGTTTGGAAATTACGATCAGTAATACGGTTTCTGAAATTTTCGAAGACAGAGGATTTACTAAAATTCTTGTTGAAGATTCATTTTTCCTGCAGAATGAAGGTGAACCTGCTGTTCCGGTAAAATCAATATTCTTTGAAATCCCACTAGATAAAAAAATATTGAATGTAAATTTTGAAGGAAGGAATGAAAATCAGATTATCTTGAATTCACTCATTATTCCCGTTCAAAGAAACGTTCCACTTAGTTATAAAGGTGAAATTCCGTTTATCGCTGAGTATCGAGAACAAGATCAAGGTCAAGGAGGTGGTTTTCCTGAAAACTTAATTCATAATTTCGGATCAGGAAGATGCGGGAATACAAATATTGGTTACATTTCTTATTTTGCTGGTACTTACAAACCAATCCAAAATGAATTTGCGTATTATAAAGAAATTACGTTTGATATTGAATTGGAAAATGACATAAGAAATGAAAATTTTCGTGGTAGTTATGTTTCCGAACAAGTTCTCAAATCGCTGAATATTCCGAGCAATTCCAGGACAAT
>JAUVKM010000176.1 GCA_030596265.1 Candidatus Cloacimonadota bacterium | reverse complement strand
TTCTTTTTTTACGCTTCCAAAAATACAACCACGTAGATCTGATTCTACTGCACCGAGCAATATGGATTGACATGCAATACCTACATCACAAGCTACTTTTACAAGATTTTTCTCTGTTGATAATATGATAATATATGCTGAAGGACGTTCTTCATTTTCTGGTCCGTGCCAATCTTTAATATATCCAGCCCAGCCCAAACAGGAGAAAACCTTTTCATTTTCTACTTCTGTATTGCAGATTTTAAATCGTAAACGCTGTAAATTCCCTGCTGAAGGTGATAATCGAGCAAGATCGATAAAATCCTTTAAAACGCTAGTTTTAATTTTATGATTCTGATGAAATCTTCGACAACTTCGATTTTTTACAATCATCTCTCTGATCATACTATCTCCAACTCTTTTTCCCATTAATTTTCTTTTCCACTTACCTTTATCAAAGGTAAAATTAATAGTGTCAAGGAACTTAAAATAATGAATGCAGTTCCAATATTTATAGAATCTGCAATGAAGCCCATTAGAGGTGACATTACAGCTACAAATATAGTTTTTAATTGTGATTCAACCGATAATCCGGATGCCATTACATCATGCGAAATATTCTCACTAATAAAGCCAATATTGATCGGTCTACGCAAATTTTGTAATATATATAACATTATGAATAAAATTATTATTACGATTTTTAAGTTAATAATAAAGAACAGCCCAGCTAAGAATACAAATGAGACACCAGCAAAATATGTGCAGTTTACGGCGACTGATAGAGATGATAATTTATTTTTTAATTTACCTGAATTCCTTGAAGCATAAGAAGTTAATATGTATAGAATACAATATACTATCGCAATTAAGATAGATTCTCGCTTCTCTATTCCTAACAACAATGGAATTGATAAAATAACCATCTGAAGAATGGGTTGAAGGTAATCTTTCACTGTTTTGAATAAACCATCAAATATTGCAGAATTAATTAATGCTTTTCGTAATAATGGTTCCTTAAAGCTCAACTTTAAACTGGTAAATGTTATCTCGAAGTTGTGGCGTATATTGTTTATCAACCCTTCTTTATGCTCTCTTGTCCCATCTAGTTCTTTTGGATATGTCAGCATTAATATCAAGGCAAGAATATACGGGATTATTGAACCCAAAAAGATATATTTATATTCACCGGAATAAAGAACAATTCCACCGGCAATAAGAGCTGCTAAAGCAGATCCCATCTGTGACCAACTTCGCGTGTAGCCATAGTATTCTACTTTTAAATGTAATATATCATTGAGTTTAAGATAATGCAGGATCATGGCTTTATGAGTGCCTGTGCGAAAGGCATCTCCCAGTGCGAAGAAGATCATTGCAACAATATATAATAGAAATCCCGGAAAAAAGAAGAAAATAACAAAAGATAAAATATAGGATAGAAAAGCAAAGACCATTGATCCTCTGCGACCTAGACTATCTGCTACAAATCCGGTTGGTATTTCAAATATTAAAATTGCGATCTCTCTGATGGAGATCAATGTGCCGATCTGTAAGAAAGAAATCCCCTGCTCGAGGAAAAACAGAAATATGAAAATATCGAAGAAACGTTGATTTTTCAGGAAACCATAAGCAGAGAATTTGAAAAGCTGCAAATCTTTTGGAATCATTTTATACTCCCGTTATTTGCCCGATTAGATTTTCAGGCATTTCATAAAGTAAAAAGTCGTTATTCTGCTCCCAGCTTTTAAATCCATTGGAATCTACAAAATTCAATAATTCTGAAATATTCGGCACTAATAATTGAATTTTTTTACAGTTTTTTTCCAAAGCTCTCGATATTGCAAAATTCAATAATTCTTTATATATTTCTTCATTCTCTACCTCAATCAAACTGATCCAGCACACATGTTTGTAATCTACATCAGAGAAAAGGATAGCTCCTTTTATCTCTCCGTTTTCAGAATAAATTGCATATTGCTTTTCTGAATGAAATTCTTCTAATAATTTACTTGAATATTGATGCACTACCCAACCTCTTCCAATAAAGTTTTTCGATCCTATTAGATAGGGAGAATCCAAAATATATTTATCCAACATGTCATAATCAATATAGGTTGATATTGCTTTATTTATTGGTTTTATTTGATGGTTTGAAATTTCTAACTCTTTTAATGAAAGCTTCAGGATCATATTAAATCCTAATTTCTCATTAAGTTTTATTGAAGCGATATTTCCAAAATAGGTGGAAAATCTTACTGACTCTATTCTTTTGCCTTTCAATTGCTCCATATAATATTTAGCAATTTTCTGTCCGACGCCTTTAACATCTGTCTGAGGATCTTTTCGTAGAGCTTCAAGCCAAATATTTGCAGGCGTAAGAAACCGCATTCTTCCAAAGCCGATAAGTATTTCATCTTCCCAATAACCGGTAAAAAGCCCATCTTCATCTGTTACCCATTCATCAAAAACACCACTCACATAATCATCACCTTCCCATATTTGAGATGATATTCGCAATACATCTTTTTTGTCAGAAAGTTTGATATCTCTTATCATAATTACATTAGCTTCAAGTTATAATTCCGTAGCTTTTTGTCTATCGCTTTTGGATTTGGATAATATTTTGCCATTTCAGCCCAGAATTGTTGTCCATGGTTTTTTACTTTTGTATGAACCAATTCATGTATGATAACATAGTCTCTTAATTCCGCTGGAAGATTGATAAGTTTAATATTCAAATTAATATTATTCTTGGCAGAACAACTTCCCCACCGCGTTTTCTGGGAACGTATAAAAGATCGATTGAAACTCAATCCATGAATTTGTGACAGTTCATTAAGCCGAATACGAATAATTTCTTTTGCTTCCCCTTTTTCATATAAATTGGAATTCAATGTATTTTGAAGTGTGAAATTATTTCTCTGATCGATTTTTATTAATTGTTTATTTATCCAATCAGTTTTTGAATTGAGGAATTTCTCAGCATTATGAATTGAACTATTTTTAGGTACTGTAACCTTAATTTTCTTTGCACCATCAATTGATAATCTCAAATTATTGGCTTTCTTGCTTTTCTTAAAATGAACCTTACCAAGTGTGGGATGAAAGATAAGTTTCACGTCAATATTCATACTATTTTAATAATTTCTCTATAACTGGCGAAAGCAGTAGATAACCAAATATTGCACCGATTACAACGTTTGACCAAACGTTTGATGACATTGGTCAACCTCCACCTCTGCAACCAATAACACGATAATATAAATAGCCGAGTGCTGCACCTGATATGAACGTAAGTATAGTTAACAATATTTTTATCATTCTGTAAGTCCTTGTGAATTTACTATGCTATATTCAATTTCGGCAGCTACACGAATTAAAAATGCTCTGTTTGATCTACTTAAATGTTCAGAAAGTTTTAAGAAATCCATGATAAGATGATAGATAAACTGCTGAGAGTGAAGATGAAAATAATATTGATCAAAAGTTTTACTTTTAATTATCTTTTCTTCTTCAACAATTATCTCCTTTCTTATCTCTTTTAAATGAGAATTGATCTTCCTTTTGAACAATTTACTGAATTGCCTTCCCTGCAGATCCTGTTGTTTTGTAATTGATTCAGATACACTTTTCACATCTGGTTTTATGGAACTGATCAACTCTTTAATAAATATTTCTCGCTGTTCAGAATTCATTTTGATCGAACTGGAAATTTCATTTCTTAAGTTCATGCAGATCATTGTCATTTCCATCAGGAATTTCTGATAATGCTCAGTCCCCAAAACTTCGTACGGGATATTATTCGTTGCTTGATTATATGCATCCATGATCTTGATTGTTTCTAATAAATTGGAATCTAATTCACGTAGAAATATCAGATTCATATTATTTTGTGTTTTACTGATCTCTGCATTTAAACTAATAAAAATAGTTGCTACGAGAAAAGTTGTTACAATGTTTTTTAACATTATTTATTTCCTAGTTCAAATTCTTTGTGTAACGCAGTAATTGCTTCAATTTCATCTAAACTTTTAACAAGACATGAAATTGTCGTATATGAGTCTGTACATTCGTAGATCATAATGTCTTTGGAACTTAAAGCCTTCACAATCTTAGCCATCACTCCCGGCATTCCCGTCATTCCAGAGCCAACTACAGAGATCTTTGAAAAATCACTCTCTGTTTTAAATTCATAATTATTCTCTTCTAATATTCCAATGAATTTATTTTCCTTATCTTCATCAATAATGAATGATATCAGTTCAGGAGTTATATCAATAAAATCAACACTGATATTCTGCAACGCAAGTTTTTTAAAAATGTTTAATCCGGTTTTATGAATATTATCTTTTTTAGGATAAATTCGAGTGTAGATTATATTTGTTTTATTGGTTATTCCGGTAACAGGTCTGTCATTTTTCATTTCATGGATAATAGTTGATTTTTCATTATTGGATGTTGAAAACAGTTTAATTGGAATCTTGTATTGAGATGCTATCTTAACTGCTTGCGGATGGATGACATTCGCACCTTTATTAGCCATCTCTACAGCTTCGATATAGCTGGTTTTGGGTATATTCCTAGCATCAGGGATTTGGCGTGGATCAGCAGTTAATATGCCTTCAACATCCGAATATATTTCTATATGATCTGCCATTAATGCTGCTGCCAGAATACTGGCAGTTGTATCACTGCCACCTCTGCCAAATGTAGTTATTTCACCATTTTCGCTTATTCCCTGAAATCCAGTTACAACAGGAACCTTACCATTATTGATTGCATTTAATATATTATCTGGAATAACTTTTTGAATATTTGCCTGATTAAAACTCTCATCAGTAATAATACCGGCTTGCATTCCATTTAGCGCAACTGCATCGATGTTTTTTTGCTTCAATGTCTGCACCATAACAACAGCAGAGATAAGTTCTCCGCAAGACATGATCAAATCTTTTTCACGGGGGGAGATATTTTCAAAAGAGGAAGTGGCAATTTCTAAAAGTGTATCTGTAGAATATGAATCTCCTTTTCTACCTAAAGCAGATACAACTACAACAGGGGAAAAACCATCTTTAATTGCGATTGACACATGTTCAGCAACCTTATTTCTGATCTTTGCATTCTGTAATGATGTGCCACCAAATTTCTGTATTACAATTTTCAAAAGATCATCCTAAATTAGCAATTCAGCAATTTGAACTGCATTAAGTGC
>JAUVKM010000110.1 GCA_030596265.1 Candidatus Cloacimonadota bacterium | reverse complement strand
AGATACAAACGTAAACGGCATCAGAACAGGTTTTCTAAAGAAGAAGCTTTGGTAGATTACGATGCACTTAAACCTGGTGATTACATTGTTCATATTGATCATGGAATTGGTATTTATGCCGGATTAAAGCGGTTAAGCATTGAAGGAAATACAATTGAAACACTCACTCTACGCTATGCCGAAAACGATGTGGTTTACGTTCCCACCTTTCAGCTTTCATTAGTTTCTAAATTTGTTTCAGAAGAGGGAATAGCTCCTACAATTCATAAACTCGGCAGCAAAAAATGGGAAAATATGAAATCCCGGGCACAAAAACAGATCGAGCTTATTGCTGAGGATCTGATAAAACTATATGCCGAACGAAAGGTGAAAAAAGGTATTGCTTTTGAACCTGATTCTGCCTGGCAAACTGAGATGGAGGAATCCTTCATTTACGAAGATACACCAGATCAAAAGAGGGCTACTGAAGAGATCAAGGTAGATATGGAAGATGATACTCCCATGGAACGCCTGTTATGCGGAGATGTGGGATTTGGGAAAACAGAGGTTGCCATCCGTGCTGCTTTCAAGGCTGTAAACAGCGGATACCAGGTTGCTATATTGGTTCCTACAACACTGCTGGCAGAACAGCATTATCTTGTTTTCAGGGAAAGATTGGCACAATATCCAGTGAGTATTGCTATGTTCAGCCGGTTTCGTTCAAAAACAAATATTAATAAAGATCTGGCAAAATTGGCAACCGGTGAAATAGATATCGCCATTGGAACTCATCGCCTTCTTTCTAAAGATTTAAAGTATAAAAAACTTGGGTTGCTAATAATTGATGAAGAGCATCGTTTCGGAGTACGTCATAAAGATAAATTGCGCCAGACCAAAACAAATGTAGATACGCTTTATATGAGTGCAACACCAATTCCACGTACAATGTATATGGCACTTTCTAAATTGAAGGAATTATCACTCATTCGTACTCCACCCAAAGCAAGATTACCAATAAGAACCGTTATTGTCCCTTACGATGAGAATATCATCAAAGATGCGATAAATCGTGAAGTTGACAGGGGTGGACAAGTATTCTTTGTTCATAACAGAGTGCAAACAATAGAAAGCATCGCTGCCGAACTGCAGGAACTTCTCCCTCATGTAAGTTTCGAGATCGGTCATGGGCAATTGCCTGAGAAACAGTTGGAAAGAATAACGCTTGATTTTGCACATCATAAATTTGATGTGCTTATCGCAACCACAATAATAGAATCCGGTATTGATATTCCCAATGCAAATACAATGATCATAAATCGTACCGATATGTTCGGACTTGCCCAATTATATCAAATGCGTGGCAGAGTTGGGAGAAGTAATCGTCGTGCTTATGCATATCTTATTATTCCACCAAAAATGAACGATGATGCACGAAAAAGATTGGAATCGCTCATCGAATATGAGTCATTGGGAAGTGGGTACCAGATCGCGATGCGGGATATGGAACTGCGTGGAGCCGGATCACTTTTGGGCACTAAACAAAGCGGCATTATTAATTCTATTGGATTTAATTATTATAATCGTCTTCTAGAAAGTGCAATTAAAGAATTGCAGGATGAAGAATTTGTTGGAGAATTGGAAAAGGAAAAGCTGCTTCATCTTAAACTTAATATTGATCATTATTTTCCTGAAACTTATATTTCAAATGAAAAAGAGAGATTGGAAATTTATCGTAAGCTTCTACATTTTAACTTACTAAGTGAATTTGATGATATTGAAAAAGAATTAATCGATAGATTCGGTGAGATACCTGAAAAATCAATAAATACAATTCTTTATTATAAATTGCGCATGCTGGCTCTACAAGCCAACCTTCGTTCCCTTGATATTAAAAAGGATAAATTCATAATTGAATTTGATTCCAAACGTCTTCCACCCCGTTCTTTGATCACAAAGATTATTGGTAAATTCAATTATCCGGTTAATTTTGATACAACAAAAAATCTACGAATAATTTTTAATATCTCAGAGAAAGAGGAAACTACAAAAAATAGTCATCTGAAAATAGCTCTAAAGATATTGCAATTCATCGCTGAAATTTCTTAAAATAGTATATTTACGGCTATATGAAAACATTTGACAAAAAAGCTTAACTTTAGAATTTTCCCTTATCTTAATAAAGAATGTTGTTAGTTAGTATTAGAAGTTCAGGAGGTTTAATGAAAAATATATACAAAGTTGTATTGGTAATGGCCATACTTCTTTTTTCAATTTGTCTTTTCGCTCAGGAAAATAACGATACAAAATACAGCAGTGAGATCATGTATAATGTCTCTGTTGTTGGAGCTGTAAAAAATCCGGGAGTATATATGTTCCCGCCAATCAGTCGTGTTTCGGAAGCTATTAAACTTGCCAATACACTTATTGATACACTCAACGTTCCGGTATATGCTGCAAGCAATGCCTCAAAAAGAAATATTACTTTAAAAAGAAATGATGAAATCATAAAACTCGATCTTTTAAGATTCCTTGTTTTGGGTGAAGAAAATTCCAATCCATATTTAGAAGATGGAGATATTATTATTGTTCCTGCAATTAAGAAGCAAGTACATATTTTTGGAGCTGTCGGTAATAGAAATAATGAGGAACTCCAAAATTCTATCGAGCTAGGAGATGGAGATAGAATATCAGATATTATTGAACTTGCAATGGGCATAATGCCAAGTGCAGATAAGCAAAATGCTGAACTTGTAAGATTTATCGGGAATTCATCTGAAACTGAATCTATCGAAATAAACCTTAGCATTATTATGGACGATCTAGAATGCGAAGATAATTTAGTCTTACAAAATAATGACAGGATATATATTCGTGAAATTCCTCAATACCATAATAAAAGTTTTATAACATTGATTGGTGAAATTGCTTATGCTGGAACTTATGCAATCGAAAATAACAAAACAACTCTTCTACAAATTATAACAAAAGCTGGTGGACCGACTGAGGATGCTGATCTTTCTAATGCCTATTTGCAAAGAATTAGCAAAGAAGATCTTCGCGAACCGGAATATGATCAATTAAGAAGAACAAAGACTGATGATATGTCTCACCTGGAATATCGCTATTTCAGAAATAATATCACCGAAGAGAACGGTGTATTTGCAAAAAACTTTGATACTTTATGGAATAATAAGGAAATTGAATACGATATCAAGCTAAAAGATGGAGACATAATATATTTTCCAGCAAAAGCTGTTGCCATTAAAATTAGTGGAGAAGTTACAAATCCCGGCTTGATCACTCATGATCCTGAACTGAATTATCTTGAATATATCGAGCTTGCTGGCGGTCTTACCGATAAATCGTGGAAAAGAAAGATAAAAATAATCCGGGCAAAAACAGGAGAATGGATAAATCCTAATAAGAATACAAAACTTTTCCCAGGAGATACTATTTTTATCCCACGCACAGAAAGATTTTCATATTACTGGCCTTACATACAGGAAACAATTTCATTTATAACGGGTCTTGCTACTAGTATCATTGTAATTAGAAGCTTAATAGCTAATTAGGAGAATAAATGAACATATTAATAACAGGTGGCGCAGGTTTTATCGGATCACATTTAGCAGAAAAACTTTTAAAAGAAGGGCACTCAGTTTCTGTGATTGATAATCTATCAACAGGAAAATATTCTAATATTATCCATTTAACAAAGAAACAAAATTTTAAATATATTATCGATTCTATCTTAAATCGTGATGTTTTGGAAGAAATGATAAAAAAATGTGACCAGATATATCATCTTGCAGCGGCGGTTGGAGTAAAATATATCATAGATAATCCTCTCCTTTCACTTCAAACAAATATTGGTGGTGCCGAAAACGTTCTGGAATTTGCTAATAAATATAAGAAAAAGGTGTTGATGGCATCCACTTCCGAAATCTACGGAAAGAACGATAAAATCCCGTTCAAAGAAGAAGATGACAGGTTATTGGGTTCTACACACATCTCCAGATGGAGTTATAGTGCGGCAAAAGCAATAGATGAATTTTTTGCATTAGCCTACTACAGAGAAAAGAAACTCCCGGTTGTTATTGTGCGTTGTTTCAATACAGTTGGTCCACGTCAGACAGGGCAGTATGGAATGGTTATTCCAAAATTCGTTAGAAATGCTCTGCTTAATCATCCAATAACGATCTTTGGTGATGGTAAACAAACCCGATGCTTCTGTGATGTGGATGATGTAACCGATGGTATGATTAAATTAATGAACAATAAAAAAGCAGTTGGCGAAATCTTTAATATTGGAAATGATAAAAGTATTAGCATTGAAGAACTTGCACATAAGATAAAAAAACTTACTAACAGCAAATCAAAAATTGAATATATAAATTATGAAGATGCGTATGAAGAAGGTTTTGAAGATATGCGTCATCGTAAACCGGATCTATCAAAAGTAATAGAATTGATCGATTTTAAACCTAAATACAATCTCGAACAAATTCTTAAAAGAACAATAGATTATTTTGAGGAATAAAATATGAACGTTCCATTACTTGATCTGAAATTACAATATGATCTGGTTTTAACTGATATAAAAACTGCAGTCGAAAAAGTATTTGAATCACATAGATATATTCTTGGTCCACAAGTTAAAGAATTTGAAAAGGATATGCAGAAATATTGTGAAGTCAATCATGCTATCGGTTGTGCTTCCGGTACTGATGCTCTCGTTCTCGCATTAAAAGCTCTTGAAATACAAGAAGATGATGAAGTTATTACAACAACGTTTACATTTTTTGCAACTGCCGGCTCAATTTCACGAGTTGGTGCTAAACCTGTCTTTGTAGATATCAAACCGGATACTTTTAATATCGATCCACAAAAAATTGAAAATGCAATAACAACTAAAACAAAAGCAATCATTGTCGTTCATCTATTTGGTCAACCTGCCGAAATGGATAAGATCATGGAAATTGCCCGAAAATATAATCTAAAGGTTATTGAAGATAACGCTCAAGGGATTGGCGCTAAATTTGATGGAAAAGTTGCTGGAACAATAGGAGATATTGGTACACTTTCATTTTTTCCAAGTAAAAATCTGGGAGCAATGGGTGATGCCGGTATGTGTCTTACAAACAGCGATAAACTTGCTGCAAGATTGGTTCAACTTCGTGTTCACGGTGAAAATCCACAATACTTCCATAAGTGGGTGGGATTGAACAGCCGGCTCGATACGATTCAGGCAGCAGTTCTAAAGGTAAAACTTCCGTACCTTAACGATTGGAGTGATGCACGTCGACAAAATGCACAATATTATTATAAAAACCTGAATGATGTTCCGCAAATAAAATTGCCTTTTATTCATGGAAAAGCTACTTCGATCTATAATCAATTCACGTTGATCGCAGAAAATCGTGATGGTTTGCTTGAACATTTGAGAAAAAACGACATTGGTTGTGCAGTTTATTATCCAAAACCGCTTCATGTTCAAGAGTGTTTTTCTAAGCTCGGGTACAAAAAGGGTGATATGCCGATTGCAGAAGATATTTCACAGAAAGTTATTTCAATTCCGGTATTTTCAGAGATCACAACCGAACAACAGAATTATGTGATAGAAACTATCAAGGAATTCTACGCACAGGGATAGCAGGAGCAAAAAATGAATATTGTTGTTTGCATCAAACAAGTTCCCGATACAACTGAGATCAAAATAGATCCTGAAACAAATACCCTGATCCGGGAAGGCGTAGAAAGTATTATCAACCCGTTTGACCTTTATGCAATTGAAGAAGCTATAAGATTGAAAGAACAATATGGCGGCAAGGTTACAGCAATAAGTATGGGACCTCCACAAGTGGAATCAGCTCTCCGCGAATCTGTGGCAATTGGTGTTGATGAAATTTTACTTCTTACAGATAGAAAATTTGCCGGAGCTGATACGTGGGCTACAAGTCTTACATTGGCTGAAGCTATTAAAAAAATTGATGAATATGATATTATTCTCTTTGGTCAACAGGCAATTGATGGTGATACTGCTCAGGTTGGACCTGGTGTTGCTACACATCTCGGAATTCCACAAACCGGCTTTGTGAAAAAGATCGAAGAAATTAAAGATAATAGAATAATTTTGCAAAGACTTATGGAAGATGGTTACGATAGATTGGATATGCCACTTCCGGCTGCTATAACTGTTGTGAAAGAGATCAATGAACCTCGTCTTCCCTCTCTTCGTGGGAAGAGAAATGCCAAGAAAACTGAATTGAAAACAATGACGGTTGAAGATTTGGGTTTAGATGAAGAAAAAATTGGTTTGAATGGTTCTCCCACTCAGGTTATCAAAATATTCTCACCTGATCTGCAAAAAGATGGAGAAAAACATGAGCTTCCTTCAGAAGAACTTGTGGAAATACTTTATAATAAACTAAAAGAACTTGGAAAATAGATATCAAATGCTGCAATTCCCTGAAATAAATCCAACAATTATCAAACTCGGAATGTTCGAGATTCGCTGGTACGGCTTATTTTATATCGTCGGATTTTTAATTGCTTTTATTTTTATTAGGAAGAGTTATGCACATAACAATATCAAATTAAAAAAAGAGGATTATGAAACTCTTCTCTTTAATCTTATGCTTGGAGTGATAATCGGTGGCAGGCTTGGATATATTTTATTCTACAATTTCCAATTTTATTTGAGTAATCCATTACAAATTCTTGCTGTCTGGCAAGGTGGGATGTCGTTTCATGGTGGAGCAATCGGAGTTTTGATATTTGGTTATTTCTTCTGCAAAAAACATAATTACAATTTCTATAAATTGGCTGATCCCGTAGCACCATTTGCTTCTATTGCACTTTTTTTGGGACGGATCGGCAACTTTATTAATGGTGAATTGTGGGGACGAGTCACAAATGTACCCTGGGCAATGATTTTTCCT
>JAUVKM010000017.1 GCA_030596265.1 Candidatus Cloacimonadota bacterium | reverse complement strand
AGTAATTCAGTAAAAGCAGTTGTTTTCCGAAGAGACGACAATTGCTATCATTTCACGTTGTGCACGAGTAAGATCGGATTTTCCAAACATAATACTGCGATAGAATTGATAGTGTGCTTTCATTGCTTCCGGATTCAAACTCTGAACCTTTAAAACGTGAGCCATCTTTTTGCCATATCCGGCAATTGATTCATAAACTTCTTTCAGTTTTCCCGTCGCTTTTTCTTCATCTATTATTTTTATGTAAGACAAATTGATTCTCCTCGATTATTTTATTGTTCTTATTCTATTCACCCAACTTGAAAGATTAAATACTTAATCATACAATTTATTTATCCAAATTTTAAAGATTGGGTTTTCGAATCTATAAGAACCGATTGATTTCAGGATAAGTGTTTTATGTAATAAACTGTTAAGCGCAGTATTAACAGTAGATTTTGGAGGAAGATCATATTTGGTCATCGTCTCTTTTGACAAAATACTTTGGTCATCAATATCGCTGAGAGTGTATAAAACTTTTCTTTGGTTTGCATTTAGTTGTTCAAAAATAGTTCGAAAAGCATCCGATTGACTTTCAATAATACGAGAAAGCCAAATTTGTTTAAAGTTCTCATCTTGTTGAATTTTCTGATTGATCAATCCCCATGCAACATAAGCAGCATATTGGGTGTAATGAGGATGGCATCCGCTGAGTTGCAGAATATTTTCAATTGTTTCATTTTTAATTTTTAATTGAGTTTCTTTAAACATAGATTTGATGTATGCAGTTAACTCAGAATTGGAAATCGGATCGAGTTTCATTTTTTCTCCAAATTGGAAAAAAGGAGATTTCGCATCAGAAAAAATTGTATTCATCAATGATTCTTTACTTCCAAGGAAAATGTAACTCACATTCTGCTGGTGTTGAAATACCGAACGCATAATGTTTTTCAGGAAAGGATCTAACCTCTCCACTTCCTGGAATTCATCGAATGCGATACAGATTGGTTTGGAGTAGTTTAGTTTTTGCGGTAATTCCAGAATTGATTCGATTGTCTGTGATACTTCGTTTGATTTAATATCAATGCCTATTGATGGATTGCCCATCGTATCCAGGGAAACCGTAGGAGTTATCATTTTAAGATGACCGGATAATTTTTTTAGAATAGAGGTTACATCTAGCTTCCATGTAAAAAGCTCGTGAGTTAGGGTGTTAAGATATTTTGTCGCAAATTCTCTACTGTCACGGATATTGAAGAGATCAAAATAGATAGTTTTAACTTCTTTAATCTGAGAAAAGGTGTTTACAACCAACGAGGTTTTCCCCAATCGACGTGGTGAATATAGCCAAAGCGAATTACCGCTCTTTATTGTTGCAGCTAAATCTCTAAGTTCTCTCTGACGATTACAGAATTGTTTATCACGAACAACTTTGCCAAATTGGAATGGATTAATCATATTCTCTCCAGTGCGCATTTTTACAATCCGTATATTTACATACAGAGAATATATGTCAATAACTTTTTATATTTAATGAGAATAGAGTAAATAAATGAATATAGAATTAATTGAAGGATTAATGATTATTGGTTCGTAAATATGCGGTCCGCAATTTTACATACCAATTATACTTGATTATATCTCCACGGTGGACGAATATTTTTTATCTGTATTCATCTGTGTTAATCCGCCTGCCAAGTCATAGTTTTAACGTAGACTGGTGAGCCATCTTTTTGTGTCAATTTGTGGTTTCATTTTTGCTATTCCAACTCAAAACTATCACCAAACTGCGGTACCGTAACATTCCAACCATAAGTTTCTTTTATTTTCTCTGCCATTGATTGGCTGGCTTCAGTTTCTCCATGAACCATAAAGACCTGCTTTGGATTCTTATTAAATGGCATGAGCCACGCCAGCATTTCATTATAATCTGCATGTCCGGAAAAGCCATCGATCATCTCTATTTGAGCATTTATTGGAACTGGTTTGCCGTGGATCTTAACTGTTTCCTTTTTCTCTTGTATTGTTCTCCCACGAGTTCCTTCAGCTTGATAGCCCATGAGTAAAACGGTGTTTTTGGGATCTGGTAGTCGCTGCGCCATATGATGTAAAATCCTGCCTCCGGTAACCATGCCACTGGCTGAAATTATGATACAACCTGATCTATGTTTATTTATGCTCATTGAGTCTTCTCTTGACCGGCAAATATGCAGATCTTTCGGATGAAAAATATCTTTTCCCTGCATTTTCTGCATTCGTGCGTAAAGATCAAAATCTTTTATATGATCTTTAAAAATATCAAGTGCATTAATTGCCATGGGTGAATCTACAAAGATTGGGTAGGATGGAATTTTTCCTTCTTCTTCCAATAATCGCAGAAGATAAAGAAGCGTTTGTGTTCTGCCCACACTAAAAGCTGGAATTATTAACGAACCACCACGCTTCATGCTTCTATCAATTACGCCCACAAGATCAGAAATAGGATCAGATGATTCGTGTAAACGCTGTCCGTAAGTTGATTCTAAAATAAGATAATCTACATTATAAACTTGATCCGGTTCGTTCAATACCGGAATTTCTGGACGTCCCAGATCACCGCTGAACAGAATTTTGCGTAATTTATCTGCTGTTTTTGTTTTTATATCTACTAGTGCAGAACCTAATATATGACCGGAATCATGGAGCTTGATACGAGTATTTTCGGAGAGTTTGAATAAATCACCATAATGAAGCGGAAGAAATAAATCTAATGTTTTCTCTACATCTTCTTTGGTGTATAATGGCATTGCCGGTGAGTGTTTGGAGAACCCTTTTTTATTAGCCCATTTAGCATCTTCTTCCTGAATGTGAGCACTATCTTTCAACATCACCTTGCAAAGTTCGGCGGTGGCATGAGTACAGATTATTTTACCTTTAAAACCTTCTCGTACAAATTTAGGCAGGTAACCACTATGATCGATATGAGCATGGGTGAGAAGTACATAATCGAAGGTGGATGGTGGAACGGGGAATACTTCCCAGTTTTTTAAGCGTACTTCTTTTGTACCTTGAAACATACCACAATCGATTAACAGATTTTTTCCATCAATCTCCAAATGAAAACGTGAACCGGTTACCGTGCCGGTAGCACCATAAAATGTAAGTTTTGCCATTTATTTCACCTCATCCCAACCTTCTCCTCAAGGAGAAGGAGTAATTGTAATGAATACACTATTCGTATTACTCCTTTATCTCTTCGAAAGAAATAAGGTCAGACTCTTTTTTATTTTTTCTAAATTATTCAGAACTTCGATATTACTGAATCTAATAATTTTTAATCCCAGAATGTTCATTATTTCATCTCTAAGCTCATCATACTCTTTTTGAGATTCATGAATTCCACCATCGATTTCAACAACAAGTTTCTTGTCATAACAGTAGAAATCAGTAATAAAGAAACGCTTATGATTTTCATAGTCAAATTCAATAGGAAATTGACGTTTGAATTTCAAATCAAGAAACCTTCTATTGCGTACTATTTGCCAAAATGCATCTTCTGCAACAGTACTTCGTTTTCTCAAATCTCTGGCTGTTTCAAATGTAAACTTAGCCATTTTCACCTCATCCTAACCTTCTAATCAAGGAGAAGGAATATTCCCACAAAACTTTTCTTATAACTACTTCCTCTCCTGTTAGGAGAGGATTGAGGTGAGGTTAAATAACACATTTATCCATCGCTTTTTCTTCATCTATCATTTTTATGTACGACAAGTTTAGTCTCCTTAGATTATAATGTTTTCTATTATACTTATTATCATTATCATTTATTCAATTATTTTTTTTTAGTCATTTACCAAACTTCCGGTTTTCCATTTTTCCATTCGATTGGGTTACAAAAAATACCTAATCTATTACATAAATCTGAGATATAAGAACCAAAACTATCATGGCATTTTTCTCCAGTTAATACACCAATAATACAATTGCTGACATCAATATATATGCTTTTATCATCTGAAGCATCATACACAGCAAATCGATATTCAGCTTCATTAATATAATCAATATTCTTTGTAAAAAAGAGGATACTTTTTTTATTTTCTAGAAAATTCATTATTAATTCATTGTGTATAAATTCCAGTAGTTTATTACAATCACGTTTCATTTCATTTTGAATGTATAAATAATGTAATGCATATCCAACGTGATCTTTAAAAATCTGATCTGAGGAGTATTGTTGTCTTATTGCTTCGTTCAGCTTTTTTTTTGAAAAGACAATGCAAACACCACGATGTCGGTCAGCATATTGATCCCACATTCTTGAATGATATGAACCGAGAACATTAAATTTGTATTTCTGGGACTCTATTCTTTGATCAGTTTTATTAGGTTTTGGTGTGTAACTAATGTGATGTATTAAGGGTTTTTCATTGGAACAAAAACTTACAATTTTACAATGTTTTTTTATTGCTATTTGAATTTGTTTATCCTTTTTATCAACTTCTATTGGATTCATAGAATAATTAAAATCAAAATCAAAATTCTTATTTTCATAAGGATCACTCATCTTATTCAAAGGATTAAGTTTTAACTGTTTTTCAAATAGAATGTGTTTTATTGCAGTTTCGGCACTTGTATAATGAAATAAACTGTCTTCATCTCGAAGTATTTCTATTAATTTCATTTGTTCTCCTTAATAAGACAATTTTTTACTTATACTTATCATTCACATCACTCTTGATCTTGGGTCATACATGCTTATCCGGCCACAAAGTCATAATGTTAACGAAGGTTTGTGAACCATCTTTTCGTGCCAATTCGTGTAAATTAGTGGTTTGCTTTTTTGCATCATTTCCCAATACAGAAATTTGCGAAAATATTATTTAGAATATCATCTGAAGTAACTTTACCGATGATCTCTTCGAGAGCAGTGCTGGCTTCTTTTAGATCAAAAGCTGTGAATTCATAACCCATGCCATTACTTATGGATTCCAAAGCTTTACTAACAGATTGTGTTGCTTTGGTAACAGCAACTATTTGTCGGGTATTTGTAAGAATTCCCGAATGTAATTCTTCTTCGGATATTTCAATATTATGCAACAGAGAATTCTTTAGTTCAGAGAGTCCTGAATTTTCATGAGTTGAACAAATAATATATCCTTTCTTTTTATATATTTGAAGTTCAGCTTCCTTAAAGTTATCGGATTTATTTAGAACTTTAATTATTTTATTTTTATCTACTAATTTAGTAAGAGTGCCGTATTCTTTTTTGTTTTCATCACCATCAATAACAAACAGAACTTTATGTGAATCCTTAATGATTTCATAAGAACGTTTAATTCCGATTTTTTCAATTTGATCAGTTGCTTCTCGCAAACCGGCAGTATCAAAAATCCGCACGAGATATCCATTAAGAGATATAACCTCTTCCAGATAATCGCGAGTAGTTCCCGGAATAGGCGTAACAATTGCTCGTTCAGTTTCCAGAAAGGAATTAAAAATGCTGGATTTTCCTACATTTGGTGCTCCCACCAGACTAACCTTTAATCCATCTTTTATGATGAGGCCTTCTTCTCCTGTTTTAGCAAGATATGCAAGTTCTTGATTCAGAGTGGTGAGTCCTTTAATTAAATTGTTATCATCCAATTCATCCAAATCTTGTTCCAAAAAATCAATTTCAAGCTCTAGTTGAATTCGAAAATCTGTTAATTGAGCTAATAGTTTTTCAATCCGATGACGCAGTCTTCCTTCATATTGTTGAAGTGCTGCAAGATGAGAAATTCTTGTTTTCGCAGTTAACAGATCACCAACAGCTTCAGCTTGTGTAAGCCCGATCTTATCATTTAGAAATGCTCGTTGAGTAAATTCACCGGGTTCGGCTAATCTGGTATTCCGTAGCAAAATTTGCAGAATTTGATTTGTAATAAAAGTACTGCCATGACAGGAAATTTCTACAATATTTTCACCTGTGTAACTATGAGGAGCTTTGAAGATAGTTACTAAAACTTCATCCACAAGTTTATCTGCATCTAATATGCGCCCAAAAATAGCTTTATGTGAAGGCTGATCTTTAAGATTACTTTTGCTTTTGAATATTTTAGAAACTACATTTATTGCCTTGTCTCCACTAACCCTGAGAACCGAAATTCCGCCAATTCCTATTGGAGTGGAAATTGCAGAAATCGTATCGTGAGAATATTCCATTGTTTTTCTATTTTAAGATTGAGATGATCTCTTTTGTTATTTTTTTAGCTGATATTCCCATCAAATCTTTTAATTGATCTACTGTTCCATGTTCAATAAACTCATCAGGAACACCAAAAGAATAAACTTTAACATCTGAATTTGAAAAATATGATTTCATCATACTGCCAAAACCACCAATCAGTGCATTATCTTCAATCGTAATTATCGTATGAACTTTCTTTTTAAGATCGTTGAATAATGATGTATCAAGAGGTTTAAGAAAGCGTGGATTAATGAGATATGGGTCAACATCAGGAAGTTTATCTTTTAATTCATTATAAACAATTACTGCATCTTCCATAGCCTTTCCAACACCAATTATAGCAATATCTTTTCCCTCGTGAGCAATTGTGCCCTTACCAATCTTGATTGGTTCAATTTTGTTATCCAAATATTTCGCACAACCACGTGGATAGCGAATAACAATAGGTCCGTCTTTGTACTCTGCAGCAAATTTTAGCATTGCAGATAGTTCCTCAGCATTGGTAGGAATTAGGATAAGAAGTCCGGGAATTAGATTGAGATAAGAAAGATCAAAAACACCATGATGTGTGGCTCCATCATCTCCAACTAATCCTGCCCGATCAAGACAGAATACAACAGGTAATTTCTGCAAAGCAATATCATGAATTACCTGATCTAAAGCTCGTTGGAGAAAAGTGGAATAAATAGCTACAAATGGCTTGAGTCCCTGTACTGCAAGTCCACCTGCAAAAGTTACAGCATGTTGCTCTGCTATGGCAACATCAAAAAATCGTTCAGGGAATTTTTCTGCATACTCTACTAGACCTGTGCCATCTGTCATTGCTGCCGTTATGGCTACAATATCTTTATTTTTTTCAGCAATTTTACATAATGTGTTTCCAAAAACTTTTGAATATGTTTCACCCTTCTTTTTCTTGCTTTTTCCAGTTTCTATTTCATACGGTCCCAGTCCGTGAAAACGGGCTGCATCATTTTCGGCATGTTCATAACCCTTTCCTTTCTGTGTTACTATATGAACGAAGATAGGTCCGGTAAGATTGGTCTTGATCTGATTAAATATTCTTATCATTCTTGAAATGTCGTGTCCATCTATAGGCCCAAGGTATTTGAATCCCAGATCTTCAAAAATAATATTTGGTGCAAGAGTATTTATCATGTTTTCTTCCAAAGTTCGCGCACTTAAAATCACTCTTCTGCGTATGCGGCTTGGAAGATGTTGAACAAAATCCCAAATCAGATTTTTGGTTGCATTATAGGGTCTGCTTACCAACATGTTAGTTAGGTGTGCCTGAAGAGCGCCAACGTTTTTAGAGATAGAAAAGTTATTGTCATTCAAAATAACTATCATGTCTTTTTGGAGATGTCCCGCATGATTTAAGGCTTCAAAAGACATTCCTCCAGTGAGCGCGCCATCACCAATAACCGCAATTGTACGACCATTTTTACCTTTCATTTCTTTGGCTACAGCTATTCCAAGTGCAGCAGAGATGGAAGTACTGGCATGACCAACTCCATAAGCATCATACTTGCTTTCAAAGATGTTATTGAATCCACTTAATCCGCCAAATTGACGTAATGTTTCAAATTGTTCGTTTCTTTCTGTAAGTATTTTATAGGCGTAAGATTGATGTCCAACATCCCAAACTATTCTATCTTCCAACGGGTCGAACATTTTAAGCAATGCAATTGCAAGATCAGTAGCGCCCAAACTTGGAGCAACATGACCACCGGTTTTTGCAGTCACCTGAATTATTCTCTCTCTCACATCTCCAGCTAATTCCTGTAGCTGCACAATTGAGAGTCTCTTAACATCTTTCGGTGTCTTTATTTTTTCTAACATAATTCAACCTTCATATTATTGAACCAAAAAGTAGATTTATTAGACTCAACTGTCAATTAAAATCAATAACTCGATCTGTAATCCAGTCCAAGATGTTATCAATTCCTCTTCTCTTTAATGATGAGCAGGCAATTATTTGCTGATTGCCCAAATTCAATCCACTCTTCAATTTTATTATTGCAGCAGTTGCCTTTGATTTTGGGATCTTATCAGATTTTGTGGCAGCGATCATGAATGGAATATTCATAGATTGCAGCATTTGTATCATGAGAATATCTTTGGGATCTGCTTTATGCCTGATATCAACTAAACAGACCACACCTCTGAGTTGATGTCTATTTTCAAAGAAAGTGAGAATCATTTTTTTCCAGGAATCTCGCTGTGTTTTACTTACTTTTGCATATCCATATCCTGGCAGATCAACAAAACTAAAAAAACCTTCCAGCTCCTTCTTATTAATTTTGAACCTGATCTCAAAGAAATTGATCAATCTAGTTTTGCCGGGTTTGTTACTAACTTTAGCAATTCCTTTTCGGTTTAGCAGTTTATTTATCAGAGTCGATTTTACTACATTATATTTTCCGGCAAAGGCAATTTCTGCAAAAGCGGTTGGATAATAGTCAACTGGTTTAACAGCACTTTTAACAAATTTAGATTCTACAATTCTCATTTATTTCACCAATTTTTGTAGTTATTCAAAATAGACCATGGAAGTAATATCGGATTCCCAAACTTCTACATCAGTCATTTTACATTCAGGAACTTTAATACGTTTTTTTATTTCATGATAAATGAATTTTGCAATATTTTCTGAAGTTGGATTTATCCCTTTAAAATATTCTAATTCGTTTAAATAAGTATGATCAAGCATCATCATTACGTCATTCAAATATTTCTTAACTTCGCCGAAATCTATTGTCATTCCGATATCATCGATTTTTTCGCAGATAATTCCAATACGTACTTTCCAATTGTGACCATGAAGATTCTTACATAAACCTTCGTATCCATCCAGTTTGTGCGCCGATGAAAAATTTGAGGTTACATTCAGTTTATACATAACTCCTCCTCATTTCGTATTCAAAGCAACCTCGAATAAATTTTGAGTGCTTTATTTGTAAAGAACTTTAATAATTGACAAAATGAGTGCTCCTCAGAAATTTTCTAGCATTAATAAATGATAGATGAGGAAGTTTATGAAATGTAGTGGTATGAGAAAAGAAAAAACAAAAAATGGCAGAAAGATAAATGTAAAATGCAATACTGAACTAGATAAACATGCTCTTTTCTGCAAAGTGTGTGGTCATTCAACCGGTGCTCTTTCTGGTCAGCTTTCAGCAAAAGTGAATTACAAGGATGTTTGGGAAAAATTCAAACTTATTAAATCTCAATATTATTCATTCTCTATTTTTATAGTCCTTACATCTTTTTTACTTATCGGTTTAGGAATTTTCTTCAGTAAAGATCTGGCAGAGAGTTTGAGAATCGATCATTACCTTTTCACAAATCTTATGCTGCTGATTTTAGTCCCATTTACATTGATCCCATTTGGATTCAAAGATAATTTTATTGACGAACCGCTTAAAATTTCAAGGTATTTTCAGGCACTAATAAACTATCCAAAATTATTTCTACTCGTGCTTGTAAATATTCTATATTTCTTACTTCTAAAGATACTTTGTACAGGCTACATTTTAGGAATTACCGTAGATCCGATTCTGCATCCGGTTAGATTTATTTTAATCCTTTATTGGATAACGATAACATTTCCTGCAGCTCTTCTTATTACAAGAAAGAAAATGAATCCAATAAAAGCGGTTATTTCCTGCTATAAAGCAAGTGCAGAAACACGCTGGCAACAATTCTTTATTGTGTTCAGATTGTTTGTGATGAATATTATTGGTGCTGCATTTGTTGGTTTAGGACTCCTTGTAACGATACCATTCTCTTATATCCTGATCGAAAAATATTACCAGAGCTTGGATGAATTTGAGCTTTTTGAATAATCATAATAAATAGCAGGACAGAATGGAACATTTAAGAATTGGAATCGTAGGAAATATAGGTGTTGGAAAATCTACATTGGTAGATGCTGCAAGCAAAAAACCGTATAATAGAATATTGCTTTCAACAATTCCCAATAGAATTGGTGATGAAAAAGTTTATGCCTTTCAAGAAAAATTTAATCCTAAAGTTTTAGACGCATTCTATGAAGACCCAATTGGGAATGCATTTATGGCACAGATCGAATTCTTCAATGGTAGATTAGACAGGCAGCGTCAGATAGAAGACAGGAAAGGAATTGTTTTAGAAGATAGAACTTTGGCTGAGGATTATCATATTTTTGGCATGGCGCAAAAGATCATGGGAAACATGACAGAAGAAGAATTTCTAGCCTATCAACGTAACTATGATCTAATGACACAAGAGATAACACTTCCGGATTTGATAGTTTACCTTAAGGCAGATGTCCCAGTTCTTTTAGAAAGGATCAAGGAACGTGGGAGAAAAAGTGAGGCTGGAATTCCAAGAGAATATCTGGAGCAATTGAACCAGCTATACGATCAATTTATTAATCGTCACGTTACTTGCTCAGTGTTGGTGATAGATGCAAATGTGGATACGCCTATTGATAAATATATAGAAACCACGATCAATAAAATTGCAGAAAAAATTAGATCTCTTGATCTTCGCGTAACAACACCGGGAATCAGTAAATGGGTTACTTTACCAGAGACTGCCGCAACCCTTAAGGCAATCGATGCAGAAACAAAATTGGAGAAATTCTTGCTGGAAAATCCAAAACTTATCTCTGTAGCGGGGAATGTTGGTTTAGGTAAATCAACTTTAACAGCAATAATGCAGCGAAGCTTAAAGATAAACGGATTATATGAAAACCCTGAGGAAAATCCACTTCTGGAAAAATTTCTAAAAGATAAAAAAACATATTGCTACGATCTTCAGCTTCACTTTCTAAATATGCGAAAAGAATTTCAAATTAAAGGGACCAGTGGAAAAGAGAGTTATGTGTTAGATAGATCACTACCGGAAGATCTTCTTGTTTTCTGTTATCAATTTCATAAAGACGGATTTTTAGATCACGATGAGCTTGATCTGCTAACTGCTAAATTTAAAACGGTATGTAATGAAATTCCCTCATCTGATCTTTTGATTGTATTAAAAGGAAGAACTGATCTGGCTTGGAGACGCATTCAACAACGTGGAAGAGAAATGGAGATGGAAGGCGGCTGGAGCAGAAGTGATATTGATGCATTGAATGGGTGGTATAGAACATATGCCAATGATGTTTGCCGATTTGGATATCATAAAGGTAAAATAATTGAGATAAATGTTGAGAAGATAGATTTTACGAACCGTATTCACGTGGGATACATTTTTGAAATAATTTACAATGCTCTTATAAGTGATTCTGTAAAATGAGAAATCGTCATTGCAAGGAATCTTACGGAGAAATTCTATCGCGGCAATCTCGAGTATCTAATTATTTAAGAAAGAATGAGATTGCTTCATCTGTATCAGCAAGAAGCAAATTCGCAAAGACATTCTTTTTAAATTAAGGAGATTAATATGAAAAAAGCTTTAATTATTCTAATGATTTTAATGTTGGCCTATTTAACGTTTGCAGAAGATATTGGATTATTACGAAAATCTTTGATTATGTCAACTTTATGGCAGACAACATCAGCCGAATATCATGCTCTTGCCTATCAGGCTTATAATATTGCCAGACTAAGATTGGATGAAGATCTAAAGATTAAGCGTACAAAAAAGAGAGCAATAGTTGTTGATGCAGATGAGACAGTTATAGATAATTCAGCCTTCCAAGTTAGAATGATTGTCGATGGCGCACAGTATTATGGTGATTTTGATAATTGGGTGAAAAGTGCTGAAGGCAAAGCAATACCGGGTTCGCTGGATTTTCTTAATTATGCTTATGAAAATGGTTGTGAGATATACTATATTTCTAATAGGAAGTTGCGTCATATGGAGGGAACCCTTAAAAATCTTAATATTCTGGGTTTCCCTCAAGCCGAAGAATCTCACATTCTTCTGAAAAGTGATACATCCAATAAGGGGATTAGAAGAAATCAGGTAGCAGAAGATCATTTTATCGTTATGTTTATCGGGGATAATTTAATTGATTTTGAAGATGTTTTTCGCTATAATAATATAGAAAAAAGATTTTCATCTGTAAAAGATTTTAAAAACGAGTTTGGAAAGAGATTCATAATTCTTCCAAACCCAATGTATGGAGAATGGGAAAAAACTCTTTACGGTGGAACAAGGCAAATTCCTGAAAAAGAAAAAGAAAAAAAAATGTGGGAACATTTAAATAATAATAAATAATAAAATATGCAATTGCAATTCCCGTAACTATTTAAGTCCTATAAATTTGATATAATTCATAGTCCAAATAATAAGATACTATCTAAATAGTAATATAAAATCAATAATATTAATTTTCAACTTGACATTTCACGAGCACAATTCAACTTTTTCGCATAGTCGTATTAATTATAACAAGGAGGAAGTTATGAAAAAGATCGTATTGTTTGTTATTCTTACAGTTTTGTTGATCCTGCCGGTATATGCGCAAGTTGGAAAAATTGCCGGGCGGGTTACTATCGAGAACAGTGGACAACCACTTGCTAATGCTGCAGTAATACTAGTTGGTGCAGAACAAGGTACCTATACGAAAAACAATGGTACTTTTACATTAATTGATGTTCCTGTTGGTCTGGTTGAAATTCAATTTCGTTATATGGGTTATGGAACCCAGAACTTGGAAGTTGAAGTTAAAGAAAATGAAACAGCAATTGTTAATGTTAAACTTGTTGTTGAATCAATTGGCATTGAAGGAATAAAGATCGTGTCTGATCGTGCAAAGGAACGTCAAACTCCCGTTGCCTTTACAGATGTTGATAAAGAAGAAATGGAATCAAAACTTGGTTCTAGAGACATCCCATTAGCTTTAGTTACTACGCCTAGTGTTTATGCTACAAATCAAGGTGGCGGTGCCGGTGATGCCAGAGTTAACGTTAGAGGTTTTGACCAAAGAAACGTTGCTATTATGATTAATGGTGTTCCTGTGAATGATATGGAAAACGGTTGGGTTTATTGGTCTAACTGGGATGGAGTTGGTGATGCAACTTCTTCAATTCAGATGCAGAGAGGCCTTAGTGCTGTTAACCTTGCTACACCATCAATTGGTGGAACAATGAACATTATTACAGATCCTACAGCTATGGAAACAGGAACAAAATTTAAGCAAGAATTCGGTAGCGGTGGATTTTTAAAATCTACGGTTATGGCTAGTACAGGTCTTCTTGGTGATAAATTTGCTATCAGCGCAGTGGGTGTTAGAAAAACTGGTGAGGGTCTGATTGAGAAAACTTGGACTGATTCTTGGGCATATTATCTTGCAACAGGTTGGAATGTGAACTCAAGTAACAAACTTGAATTATACGTTGTTGGCGCTCCTCAAAGACATGGTCAGAATCTTTATAAGCAGAATATTGCAACATATGATCAAGATTATGCTGATGGCTTAGATGATTATTATTCAAATGCAGATACTGCTTACGTTAAATTCCCGGAACAAGGTTACGATTTTAATCAAAACTGGAGTCCTGTTAGTTATTATTATGATGGAAAACAATGGTGGAATGGGGAAGAACATGATCGTCATGACCCTAACTTTATTAATGAAAGAGAAAATTTCTATCATAAACCACAGGTTAACTTGAACTGGTATACAAAAATTAATGAAGACTTTAATCTTTATTCAATTCTTTACTATTCTGGCGGAGAAGGTGGTGGAACTGGTACTTATGGAGATATCTATCGTCGTGATGCTAATGGAGAACTTGGTGATGATGATTACAAATTCTATTATGGTCCATCTCCTTGGTCATGGGATTGGGATGCTACCATTGCCATGAATTCAGGTCCTGAAGGCGACTACTGGGTTGATAGAGACAGTCTTTATAAAGCAGATGGGGAAGCTCTTGGAATCCTACGTAACAGCAGAAATAACCAATGGACTATCGGTGCGATATCAAAAGCTTATTATAACATTAATGAAAACTTAAAAACATCAGTTGGTATTGACTGGAGAACCGCAGAGATTGATCACTTCCGTGAAGTTCGTGATCTTTTAGGTGGTGATTATTATGTCTATACAGGTAATGATTTTGATATAACTGACGAAGACCAAAAGAAAGTTTTAGGTGATAAGATTGCCTACTACAACACAAATACAGTAGATTGGGTTGGTGGATATTGGCAGGGAGAATACTCTATAGAAGCATTAACTGCATATCTTATGGGAGGTTATTCTACAATCAAATATACATATGTAGATCACTTTGTAACTGCTGACACACTTGCTGATGGCTCTCCTGATGTTGACAGTGGTGAATTGACTGTTGAAACTGATATGCTAGGTGGCTATCAGGTCAAAGGTGGATCTAGCTACATAATTAATGATAGCTTTGATGTTTACGGAAATGTTGGTTTGGTTAGCAAGTGCCCAATATTCGATGAAGTTATTAATGATTGGACTGGTGAGATGTTTGATAATCCAAAAAATGAAGAATTCCTGTCAATTGAGGGTGGTGTTAACTTTAATGGACTAGGAGGCTTATTAGCTACTAAAGCTAACTTCTATTTCACTGACAGAAAAAATGAATCACAGAGTTTTTCACATGATACTCTAGAGGGTGATGAAATAAAAATATTTGTTAGCGGTTTAGAATCAAGACATATTGGGTTTGAATTAGAAGCAGGAATGCGTCCTTTAGAGTTTGTACAATTTGATGCTGCACTCTCCATTGGTGATTGGAAATATTTAAATAATATTGAAGATGCTGAATATGATGTTCCTACTGGTGGTTCTGAAACTATTGATATTTATGTTAAGGACCTTAAAGTTGGTGATGCACCACAAACTCAACTGTCATTTGGAACTACAATATTTCCATTAGATGGAATGAGGACTCAGCTTATTGTTCAGCATTATCGAGATCACTATTCAGCTTGGGATCCATTTAGTAGACAAGATCCGGAAGATACTGAGCAAAGTTGGAAAATACCAGATTATACTAAACTTAATTTCCACTTGAATTATGATCTTCCTGTTAGAGTCAACGGATTAGGTGTTTCAGTATTTGCTCATATGTTCAATATTCTTGATACAACATTTATTCAAGATGCGACAGACCATAGTGCATACAACAGTTGGGGTGACAAAGAACATAATGCTAATAATGCAGAAGTGTTCTTGGGCATGCCAAGAACATTTAATGCTGGAGTATCAGTTACTTTTTAAATAGATACATCATGTTACTTTTGGGGAAGCTTTTGTTGGCTTCCCCCTTTTTTATTCAATCCTGCAAGCGTTTCTCTCAGAATTTTCTTCCCGCTTAACACTTTTAAGGTTTCTTTAATTTCTAATTATTATTTAACCTTAAAATTGCTAACTGTGAGTTTAATTGAGAGAAGTGATTTCAAGGTTTTATCACTTAGCACTTTCAAGGTAGATATAAAAACTGGTCTCCCCTTTCGATGTTTATAGTTTTGCCACCCTGTAAGAGTCAAAATTGGAGAGTGCTTGAAAGAAACTCTTACAGGGTGAAGAAAACCAACGAGCAATATAGAATCTTTTATTTGACTAATTAATAAACAATTAAATTTATTCTCTGGAATGTATTATGCATTATATTAAGGAAAAGTTGGAATAATAAAATATGGAGGAAAAAATGTTAAAAAATTTATTTGTGGTCTTATTAATTAT
>JAUVKM010000054.1 GCA_030596265.1 Candidatus Cloacimonadota bacterium | reverse complement strand
TTTAGTTGTAAAGTATTTTTCTTTTAATTTATAATAATAAAACAAATGAGAAAAAACAAAATCACAGCATATAGATAATGAAATAAAAAAGATTTGACAAAGAGAATGCAACTCAGATTCTGTGTCAGAAGATTTTGGAGGGAAAATGGCAGAAAATACAAAAATTGAAAAGGCAAAAAAGTTCTCTTTAATTGAACTTATTATGATAATTATGCTTGTAGGAATTGTTTTTACACTTATCATTCCATTAAGAGCAGACAAATTAAATCACGGAAAACTTAAGGAAGCAGTTTATAATATGCAAGTTATTGCACGTGCAGATGTCATGTTTAAAAAAGATCCGGCAAATGGGTATTTTATTTTTGAACATACTGTTGTAAAACTTAATGATGAAGGCAATTATACCGGAGAAGACCTATTAAATATTATTGGTGATCTTGTGAAAACAAATGAAGATTTTCTTTTTAACTATTCTGTAACGGATAGTTCAGTTGTAGGTACTACTAATAAAAATTTTGGAAAAGAAGGCGCATCAATTTATTACTATCTGCCAAATGGCCCTTGGGGCGTTAGTAACGATAAAATATCAGAAAGCGTTTTTGACCCAAATTGGCTTCCGTAAGATCACTCAAAAAGTTTAATGAATATATTTCAAAACCTTCAAGGTTTCAATTTCCTTGAAGGTTTTTTTGCATCTACTCCATTATTGATTTCCTATGCTGAGATCCATTTCCATCTTAAATATCTTTATCCAAAATATTATAGGAAAGAACCCGAGATCATCACTGATATTCCCATCAGAATCATAAAGAATCAAAATCGAACGATTCCTTTACTCATCATTATTAAAGATGCCGACCTCTTCCCTATAACGATCAATTCTGTTAATATTAGTATTAAGGGAAATGATAAAACAATTTCACAAAATTTCATAATTAAAAAGGAAATAAGTGATAAATATTTTTCTCAAATACTTGATGTTAATGTTATAGAATTTGAAACAAATCAGTTTTTACAGATAATTGTCAAATTAGATGTTGAGATCGATGGCAAACCAAAAATTATTATCAATGATAATTTCCCGGATATACCAAGAAAACCATATAAGACTTTTTATGCAAAAGAACCTTTGCCATTACCGGAAAGTTGGTATGCAGGTGAACCTCATTATCATAGTATTCATACTGCAGATCAGGTTGAATTCGGTGCTGATGTGAAGTCAACTGCAGAATTAGCAAAAGCGATGGGGCTTTCCTGGTTATTTATAACAGATCATTCCTATGATCTGGATGACAGTTTCACCTCCTGCACTAAAAATGATGCAGATCTTCCCATTTGGAACCAGATGCAAAAAGATGTGAAAGATTGTGACTCAAAAGATTTTCGAGTAATCCCCGGAGAAGAAGTTTCGATTGGGAATTCTAAAGGTGAAAATGTTCATATGCTAGCGATAAACCATGATGAATTTATCGAAGGTTATGGTGATAGTGCTGAGAAATGGTTCAAAAATAAACCGCAGCACTTTCTAAACGAAATCAACAAACTACATAAAGAGAGTAACCTGTTTATCGCAGCACATCCGATTGAGGAAATTCCATTCATGCAGAAACTCACACTGCGTCGTGGAAATTGGAGTGATGAAGATTATCAAAACAGTGGGATCAATTTTCTGCAGGTGATTAATAGTGCAGAACCTGGCAATATTGAACGTTCTGTGAATTATTGGAAAAAAATGCTTTTAAAAGGTAATCGATTTTATCTGATTGCTGGCAATGATGCACATGGGAATTTCAATGTGATGCGACAGATCAAATCTCCTTTCTGGAAATTATTCTCTTCTCAGAAACAAATATTCGGACAGTTTTTTACAACTTTTAAATATAAAGAAAATCAACCTGTAGCCGGATTGAAAAATGGTGAAGTTATTGTTAGTAACGGTCCATTTCTCTCATTTCAATTAAAAGTTAAAGACGAATTTTTCCCAATTGGATCAACTTGTAAAACCAATAAAGTAAATATTATTATTGAAAGTGAAACAGCAATCGAATTTGGTGAAATCACAAATATTTCTGTTTTAATTGGTGATTATAATTCAGATAAAGAAAACGAAATTGTAAATCCTGGAAATAATTACGAGATTGAACTTCCTGAAAAAGGTTATGTTCGTATGAGTTTGAAAACTGAAAATGGCGGAGTCGTTTTTACAAATCCTGTTTGGATTGAAAAAGTAAAGAATTCAACACAGAGACAGAATCAATATCCAATATCCAACAAGGAATGTCCAAAGACGAAGTGAAAAAATATTGAACACCGAAAATCACCGAAGACACCGAAAAGCGAATATTCAATATCCAACACGGAATAACCAATGAAACACACCTCCCGACTAAAGTCGGACTCCTACTTCGACAAGCTCAGTACAGCGTCTCAAGAGGAGATACCTTTCATTACTTTCCTTGCTTTTTAGTTTGTTTTTGTTATCTTCTATTCGTTGTTAAATTTCTTTATTTTGTAACTTTCGTATTGCTTCATATAATTCTATAAAATCTTTTTCTGTAAGCGTCTCTCCTCTTCTGGTTAACTCGATCTTACAACTATCCCCTAGTTCTTCGATCTTTTCTTTAGAGAGGATTATACGCAAATTCCTACGTAACATTTTTCTTCTGTTTTGAAAGCCGACCTCAACCACTCTCCAAAAAAATTTTTCATCTTCCAGAATAGGTTTATCTTTTCGAGGTGTTAGAATTATAACTGCAGAATCAACTTTTGGAGGCGGAAAAAAGAGATGTGGTTTCACAGTAAAACCGTATTCAACATTAAAATAGAACTGCATTTTTAACGAAAGCTTTCCATAATCTTTTGTGCCGACTCCTGCATTGATCCGTTCTGCTACTTCTTTTTGTATCATTACTACAACTCGCTTAAAATTAGTGGCATGCTCTGTTACTCTGAATAAAAATGGAGATGTGATCTGATATGGCAGGTTTGCCACGATTTTAATCTGATTATCTTTCAAATATTCTTTCCAATCAATCTTTAGAATATCTTTATTTATCAAATTGATATCATTGCCAAATTTCTCATGCAAAATTGGATATAGACTTTCATCGATCTCGAAACAGGTTAAATTGCTCTTCTGCAAAATCAATTCTTGTGTGAGTATGCCCTTGCCAGGTCCCACTTCCCAAACTAGTTCATTTTCTTTAATTTCAGCAAGATCAGCTATTTTCTTTACAATATTTTTATCTTTTAAGAAATGCTGACCAAGACTTTTTTTATGTCTGAATTTTTTCATCTACATTTGCCCCAATATCTTTTCAATCTTTTTTTTATTAAAATTGTAATCTGTATTACAAAAATGGCAATGAATTGTAAGCGTTTCATTTGTATCAATAGCTTCCTGCAATTCCTCTTTTGAAAGAAGCTTAATACCAATTTCGAATTTCTCTTTTGAACAATCACATTTATACTTAACAGGTGCAGTTTCTTTGACCTCAGGCTCTAAACCTTTTAAAATGAACTTTGACATTACATCTTCGATAGAGTGTCCCATATCCATCATATCGGTAAGATTAGGGAATTTTGCCAGGTTCTTTTCTATCCTGAAAATTACATCTTCCTTTGTTTCCGGTAAAACCTGAATTATAAACCCGCCTGCTTGTTTTATCGTTCCATCCGGCATTACCAAAACGCCAAGTCCAACCGAGGAAGGAATCTGTTCCGACTTAGCAAAATAAAATGTTAGATCCTTAGCAATAGTGGCATACTTCAATTCGATCTGCCCGATGTATGGACTTTTCATTCCTAGATCTTTTATGATCGTAAGTGTTCCATTACCAATTGCATTTTGAATATCAAAGGTTTTTGTATGCTTGTTTAATGGGATTTCAACTTCCGGATATTTTGCATAACCTTTTACATTTCCATTTTTTCGAGCAGTAACAATCGCAACTCCGGCAGGTCCATCACCATCAATTTTTAATGTGATCACGTTTTTATCTGACTTAAGATCGGCAGCCATCATGAGTGTTGCGCTTATCATTCTTCCCATTATTACAGAATTAGTCATAGATAAATGATGAATTGTTACAGCTTCTTGCACTGTCTCTGTTGCGTCGATTGCAAAGAAACGAATACTTTTATCTAAAGTAATTCCTCTGATTATTCTATCCACATTTATTCCTCATCATAAGTCATTTCGGTTTATGGCATTTATTTGTAAATAGAAAAAACGCCAATCCTTCTGAATCAGCTAAATCTATAATGGCAAAGCTATGAATTTCATAATATGAAATTTTCGATAATATTCTACATTTCAATTGATATGAAATAAAAATAAGATCCGAAAATTAGAAACAACTTAACATACATAGGTAATACGCCTGCAAAATACTCATATTTGTAAAAATAAAAGGAGGTGCATGAAATGCCTAAACAAGTAAATCAAGAGAACAAAGTATCAGACATGAACATAGGTTTAAAGAAACATCAAAAAGACTACTTACGAAAAGAAAGCCTAAATACAGGTAAATCAGTATCGTTCATTACAAGGAATTTAGTTGATGAGTGGATGGTTAACGAAGAGAGTTCAGAATGACAGAAAATATCATAGGAATCAATTTGACAAACAAAATGAAATTAGTAAGATGTATTTTATTTCATGTTTATGATTTAGTTCTTTTATATAATTAAAAGATTATAAGAGTATATTTACTATTCTTACGTTGAGAATCAGTTTATTTGGATTAAAGCAAACATTATAAAATCAGAATTTTGTAGAATTATAAAGTTTGAAACTATTAATGTTTTAGATTGAAATTTAAAAAGGATAAGAATTATGCAATCTCCATGTTACAGTTGTATTTATAATTGTGGACATTGCCGTCTTGGTTTTTTGTCTGCTGCGGAGTGTAATTCTCATTTGAGTTGGCAAAATGGTATAAGGTTGTTTCAATTCAATACAAATGGTGAAGAGTTCATCAACGATAGTGGATCGTCTATTTTAAAATCCTATGATCAGTTTTGCTACGATGTATCATCATATTTAAATTTTAAATATTTCAAAGAAATGCCTGAAGTAGAAAAAGAAAAGTTAAGAATTAATTTCCCGAAGACTTGGGAGCTGTATGATCGGATTGAAAATCAAAGTAATAAAAATGTGAGAAAGCAAATCTTTAAAGAATATCAAGCTTATTGGGAAGATGATGGTGTGTAAATTATAACTAAATCTGTTAGATCTTTATATTTGGAAATAGAGATAAGAAATTATTTCGGGACAATCCTGCGTGACCAAACCGATCAAAATAAAACGCCGACCAGCTAACTGATCGGCTTTATAATGGCGGGAGCGATGGGACTTTTCTGGAAAACTTTTCCTTAATGATAAAGCATCAATTATCGATATATTCAAGATTGCTCAAAATACTTTTGTAGATAATCAATAATTTAAAAAAAATTATTGTAGTATTTTATATTCTAAACCTAAAACCAAATAGAAATAACGTTTACACTAAATTATTTTATTTGATTTCTTCCGATTACATTTTTCACAAAGTAATTCGATATTGCGCTGTGAATTCGAACCTCCCTTTGATACTGGTATAATATGATCATATTCCAATTTCTCTCTGCTCCCACAATGTGCACAAACTCCACCATCACGTCTCCATACTGCTATCTTTACTTCGTCTGGAATTCTTTCTCTTTTAGGAGAAAATACTGAATTATCTATTGGGTCATTTATTCGGTCAACCATTTCTGTTAGAATTGCATAAAATATTCGAGCCCCCCGACTTGATGAAAATATTATAGAAAATCCCTTTCCTCTATCAAGATGAATTATTGATTCCCATTGTTTATAATCCAGACTATGTTTGGGTGTATCTATTGCAATTATGGATGAAAGTGCAATAGCTTTTATACCACGAGTGATAGTCATATTCTGTTTTTCTATTAAATATATTCGTAATAAATATTCTGTTTTAGTAAAAAATAATCGTTGATTAGTCACCGCAAGTGCTATTGACATAACATCACTGATTGTTCTACCTGCTAAAAGATAGACTTTTTCATTCCGCTTTAATCTTATTGGAATGTTGGTGTTTAGAATTGGAACAAAACCTATTATTTTTAATTTATTGATAATACTTTCTAAAGAATTACTTGTCCCCTCTTTAATCCGCTTTAATAGTAGTGCATCCGTATGTTTTACTACTTTACTTGATCTTCTAATCAATTTACGTCTTGTTGATTTAGCAATTAAAATACAATCTTTACAATAACGTTTGCTTAAAAGTTTTTCCGTTTTTTCGTAATCAACATTTACTCCACACATATCACATATATACGTCATCATAACCTCTTTATTTAATTCTTGAGTTTAATAAATATAAAACTAATATTTTTCTTTTATGAAAATATTGAAAAAATGGAAACTGGATATTAAGTGTCAAGAAGATTAGTGTTTGATAGTATAAAATAAAAAAGCCGATCATAATTGACCGGCTTTATCTATAATGGCGGGAGCGACGGGACTCGAACTCGCGACCTCCTGCGTGACAGGCAGGCGTTCTAACCAAACTGAACTACGCCCCCGCATTTCTCACTTAAAACACTAGCGCACATTTAGATTTGCCGGTTTATGTGTCAAAGATTTTTTAAAATTTAATAAAAATATTTAAAGATGAATTACCTTATCTCATCTTATCTTTATATTCTGCAAATAATTATAGATTCTGAATGTTCTTCAGAGCTCTTGGAGCCGTTGCAGGTGTTACTCCATCTCCGGAAATATACCCTTTTACCGGTTTGCCTTTGAGGTTGCCTTCATTATCAATTCGATAGAATTCCACGGGAATACGAACAGTTTTTTCATCTTCAATTAGGATATCTTTTCCATCTTCATCAATTTTGAATGGATTATGTTTAAGCCAGCCCAATCCAATTGCTGCAATTCCATCTTCCCCACTAACGTTCTTTCTATCAGAACCAATAAATTCACGTTTTTCTTGAGTTACATTAGGAGAATTAATACTGGAAGTTACAATCCCAATTTTCTCTCCATTTTTATAGATCTCTCTCCCGGTTACAATTCCCTCTGAAATAAAAAGAACCATTCTCTTACCATTTCCAGAATCGATATCTCTTTGCAATGCTTTCTTACCTACGAAATCATCTTTATTCATATCTATAGCAGCATTGAAGAGAGGTGCATTTACAGGAGTATGTTCTCTATCATATTCACTACCATTAAGCGGTAATCCAAAGTTCCCGGCAGAAATTCTATTCTCATCCCTACCACCAAGTCCAACAACCAGTCCACCCAATTCAAGTGCTTCTGTTGCAATGCGTTTGAACTGTTCTTCTGCAACTGCTACAGGAACATACATTTCCCATCCCCAACGATTAGTATAGCCGGTTCTGCTAATGTAGTAATGATGTCCTTCAAAATCAAATTCATTGAATGTAAAAAATTTCATATTTTTGGCAGGTTTATTTCGATTCTTCACAACTTGCTCACCATAAAGTTTAGTGATCAATTTATATGATAATGGTCCCTGAATATCTAACTTGACAAGTTCATCAGAAATATCTTTAATATTAACATCTTCATTTTTGTTTAAATATTTACAGATAAAATCTGCATCAGAGATCATGTTTTTTTCTACATCTGTAATATCGTGACCAGCATTGATAACTAATATGAAATTATCTTTTTTCACACGCATAATAATCAGGTCATCAAGAACAGTTCCCTTCTCTGTAAGTAACAGAGTATATTTACACTGTCCTATTTTCATATTTTGTACATCCGCCGGTAGTACTCGGTCAAGAAGATTTGCAGCATCAGAACCTGTAAATTGTATTTGAGCCATATGATCAATATTAAATATTGCAACTTTCTCAACAGCCTTAGCTTCTTCTAATACAGATGTAAGATAATTTACAGCCATTTCATATTCACCGAAATTGCTTGTTTTTATTGGAGTGAAATCTCTGCCCAAATGGTCAGATAATAATTGTTGATACCAGTTTTCAGCATCAAGAAGAGCTGTTCTCCGGGGTGTATAGGGAAAATTATATCCAATTTTTTCCATTAAAAAACTCCTTAGTCATTAATATTTTTTGTTAATTTTATTGTGAGCTTTTATTTGTAAAGTATATTATGATCTAAATAATATTTACTTGACTTAATAATATCATTTTTCAAATCATATAAAAAGAGGGTGCTCTTAAATGACAAGAATATTATTAGTTGAAGACGAACGTATGATAGCAGATGACATCAAATATACACTTGACCAATATGGTTATGAAGTTACCGGTATCTTCAATAGAGGGATTGATGCGATAGAGAACATGTCAGCTTTAAAACCAGATATAATTTTGATGGATATAATGCTTGAGGGTGAACTTAATGGTATAGAAACGGGTGAGATAATTCTTAAGGATCATGATGTTCCAATTATCTTTCTTACTGCCTTTGCTGATTCGAAAACAGTTAAATCAACAAAAGATATTGCAGCATATGGTTATATCCTCAAACCTTTTGAGGCAAAAGAATTATATGCTACAATTGAGATAGCATTGATCAAACATAAATCAGAAAAAATACTGAAAGAAAGCAAAGCACTTTCTGAAAGCATGTTTATTGGCAACCCCGAACCCTGTGTCTATTTGAATAACGACTTCCAGGTAATTGACATTAATCCAAGATTTAAAGAATTTTTTGGTTTTTCTCTTGAAGAAATAAAAGGAAAAGAGATCGATGCATTGATAATTCCTGAAGAATATGAAACAGAAGCTACAAAATTGAGTAGCGACACTCTTTCAGGATACGTGTATTTCGATACTTATAGGAAGAATAAAGACGGTGATATTTTACCTGTTTCCATTTCAGCAGCCCCAATAGTTATTGATGGAAAATCTAAAGGTTCATTTATAATCTATAAAGATATCAGTATACGAAAAAAGGTAGAAGAAGAGAGAGAAAAACTTATTGAAAAACTTCAGAAAACACTTGATGAAATAAAAACTCTAGAAGGTTTGATCCCTATTTGTTCATATTGTAAGAAAATTCGTGATGACTCAGGTTTTTGGGGAAATGTAGAACAATATATTTCCAAACACTCTAATGTTGATTTTAGTCATGGTATTTGCCCAGACTGTTTAAAAGAGCATTTTCCAGATCAATATAAAAAAATGAAAGATAAGGGAAATATTTAAAAAATAATTACATGCAAAAAAATAGATCCACTGCTAAATTAATAGAAGGTCCAATAGGAAAAATATTAACTAGAATGACTATCGCCATGACACTTGGAATGGTAGGAATGGTTGCATTTAATTTAGTCGATACATTTTTTGTAGGAAAACTTGGAACTGATCAATTGGCCGCACTCAGTTTTACTTTTCCTGTTGTATTGGTTGTTTCCAGTATTGCCTTAGGTTTGGGTTTTGGTGCTTCTGCAGTTATCTCGCGTGCAATTGGAGAGGGTGATCATCACAAAGTTCAACGACTCACAACTGATAGTTTACTTCTTGCTTTTATCATTGTTATCGGATTTGTTACGATTGGACAATTTACAATAGAACCCTTATTCAAAACTTTGGGTGCAACTTCCAAGATAATTCCCTACATCAAAACTTACATGAGAATCTGGTATCTTGGAATGCCTTTTGTTGTTGTTCCAATGGTTGGGAATAATGCAATCCGTGCAACTGGCGACGCTAAAACACCCAGCATTATAATGCTAATTGCGGTTTGCGTTAATACGGTATTAGATCCATTATTGATATTTGGAATTGGTCCCTTCCCTGAACTTGGGATCAAAGGTGCTGCGATTGCAACGATAAT
>JAUVKM010000088.1 GCA_030596265.1 Candidatus Cloacimonadota bacterium | reverse complement strand
GAATATGATCTTGTACAACAGCACAACCGGAAAATAAGTTTTTATAGATTCCCAATAACACGATCTGATTTGCAGCTTCTTGAGTGAGATTAAAAGAGCCATCATTTATCCAGACTTTATTTCTTTCGAGGAATGAATCTGTTTTCTTCATATCCTCTACCCATATATTTACATTGGAATAAATATTACCAAAACCTGCTTTTGGGTACCAATTGCTTATAAGATGATCATGATTATTAATAAAAGGAGGATAAGCAATAGAATTTGAACAATCAAATTGTATATCTTTATCTTTGAGCAATGAACTATTAATCCTTATGTTTACTCCTTTAATTATTTTTTCAGGATTACAAACACAAGAATTAACTTTTATTTTCATACTATCTTAATTTTTTTGTTATTTGTGGAACTATTTCAAACAAATCACCAACTAATCCTAGATCTGCAACTTTAAAAATAGGAGCATCTGGATCTTTGTTAATTGCAATGATGTAATCTGAGGATTGCATTCCTGCCAGATGTTGAATTGCGCCGGAAATTCCAACTGCAATATATATTTTTGGCTTAATAGTTTTTCCAGTCTGTCCAACTTGATGCGGATATGAAATCCAATCTGCATCTACAGACGCTCTGGAAGCACCAACTGCGCCATCAAGAACCTTAGCTAGATCTTCAATTATTACAAAGTTGTCTTTGTTCTTTAAACCTCTACCACCGGTAACCACAAGATCCGCTTCGACCAGATTAATTGTTTGTGATTCATCTTTTACAAATTCCAAAAATTTTGTATCATCGTTTAGAGAAGAGAAATCGATAGTCTCTTTTATAACAGTTCCTTCTTTAGAATCATCTCTCTCTAAAGGATCCATTACTTTATGGCGGACTGTTGCCATTTGTGGAAGATGATTTGGTGTAACTATTGTTGCCAGAATATTTCCACCGAAAGCGGGTCTGGTTTGCAATAAATTATTTGTGTCGGGATCAATTTCCAAACCTGTGCAGTCTGCAGTTAAACCAGTATGTAATTCCACAGCAACCCGCGGAATAAAAGAACGACCTATCACAGAAGCACCAGAAAGTATGATTTCCGGCATGTATTTTTCTGCAAGTTCCGTAAGTGTTTTAGCATAGGGAAGATCCAGAAAATCTTTCAATCTTGGATCATCAACCACTATAACTTTATCTGCACCGAAAGCAATTAGTTCCTTAGAAAGATCTTCAATATTATGACCCATAAGAATAGCAACCAAATCACACTCACGCTGATCTGCCAATTCTCTTCCCTTTCCTAAAAGTTCAAAAACTACCGGAGATATTTCATTGTTTTTTTGTTCAGCAAAAATCCAAATATTCTTAAATTGACTTCTATCAATTTTTTCCTGCCCAAATTTCCGAATAATAATTGCATCGAACGGACATGCACTTACACAGGCTCCACAGAGCGTGCATTTATCCATAACGATCTCGGCAATTTTATCTTTAATTATAATTGCATCGTAAGCACAAGCTTTTAAACAAAGCTCACATCCTATACATTTATCACGAATTACCTCAATCATATTTACAATTTCCTTAATATAAAATTTAAATGAAAAATAAAAATATCATTCCTAACGTCAAGCTTAAATTTTTTCTAGATTTTTGAGATAGTTATTCATTATATCTATGATTTATGTTTATATTAAAACGATATTTTAAATAATAATCTAACACATTTAAATGAAAAGAGTTGATTTGCTTTCACTTGCATCTTTCAGGAAAGTAGCTACACCACAATAACGCAGGTGTTTATAATCAATCATTTCCTCACTCTTCATTCCCATAAGATCCATTGACATTTCACAAATTGAGATCTGTACTCCCAGTTCTTCAGCCATTATTAACATTTCTTGTAGAGAAGGGATTTTCTTCTTTTTCATTATACTTTTTATCATCAGTGTTCCCATACCTGCCATGTTCATATTAGATAGCTTTAGGTGTTTGAATCCTTTTGGAAGCATAATGCCAAACATTTTCTCAATAAGTTTTTTGCCTTTTGCTTTCTTATGAGAGGCTCTAAGAGCTGCACTGCCCCAGAATGTGAAAAACATAGATACTTCGGTTCCCATAGATGCTGCACCGGTTGCCAGAATAAATGCTGCTATGATCTTATCTAATTCACCGGAAAATACGATCATGGTTAACTTATCCTTAGCACAGTTTTTCTGCAAATTTTCAACATCTTGCTTTAAAGTTTCAATTTGTTCATTAAGTTCCATATTAACTCCTATATCTTTATTATATTTGGAAATAATATATATCACTAAGTAAATATCTAAAGACATTGCGTCAAGAATGAAATATATTGAGTTTAATACGATAATGAAATAGTTGACACATAAGCCGATACTTAAGTTTTTGAAATTAGTTCGGAGGTTTGATGGACATTGATTTAATCAGAAATTTTTGTATTATCGCGCATATTGATCATGGTAAATCCACACTTGCAGATAGAATGCTGGAAGTTACTAATGTCATTGATATGGGTTCACATGAAGCTCTTGTGTTGGATGATATGGAGTTGGAAAAAGAACGCGGAATAACAATAAAATCTCATGCGATCCGCATGGAATACGAAAAAGATGGAAAAATATATATTCTCAATCTTATAGATACCCCCGGACATGTGGATTTCTCTTATGAAGTTTCACGCAGTCTTGCCTCTTGTGATGGAGCTCTTCTTATTGTTGATGCATCTCAAGGAATTGAAGCTCAGACGATGAGTAATATGTACCTGGCAATGGAGAATGATCTTGAGATCATTCCTGTAATAAACAAAATTGACCTGCCAAAAGCAGATGTGGAAGGAACCGAACACGATATTATAGAAAATATCGGTATTTTACAAGAAAATATATATAAGATCAGTGCCAAGACGGGAGAGGGAGTTGAAGAACTTATTGAAGGCCTTATAAGGGATATTCCTCCTCCTACAGGTGGAGTAGATAAACCAACAAAAGCCCTGATTTTTGATTCATATTTTGATAAATACCGCGGTGTGATAATCTTGGTTAGGATATTCGATGGTAAATTGAACAAAGGTGATAGTATCCGCTTACTCTCTACAAATAAGGAATATGCAATCGAAGAGATTGGCTATCTAGGATTGAAGCAAGTTCCAACCAAAGGACTTAAAACGGGTGAAGTTGGATATATTATTGCTAATATTAAAAATATTTCTGATGCTCGAGTTGGAGACACAATAACAACTGCTGAAAATGGTTGTACAGAAGTTTTACCAGGATTTGAAGAACCCAAGCCGATGGTCTATAGTGGTGTTTTCCCGCTAGATAAAGATGATCATGAGAACCTTCGAGATGCTCTTGGAAAACTAAGTTTGAATGATGCATCACTTACTTATGAGCCGGAAAGTTCACTGGCATTAGGTTTTGGTTTTCGTTGTGGTTTTTTAGGAATGCTTCATCTGGAAATTGTGAAGGAAAGATTGTCTCGTGAATATAATGTTCTGATAATTACAACTACTCCGAGTGTAAAATTCCTGATAAATATGGAAAATGGGTCACAGAAAATTATCTATAACCCGGTTGATATGCCCGATCCTGCCGGAATTGCAAATATTGAAGAACCAATAATGGACATAGAAGTTATTGTTCCAAGTGAATACGTTGGAAATATTATGAACTTAGTTCAGGAACGTCGCGGTATTCAAAAAGATATGCAGTATATTGATGAAAAAAGGATGTCGATCCATTATGAGATGCCGCTTATCGAAATCATTTTTGATTTCTATGATAGGCTAAAATCTTTGAGTCGCGGCTATGCATCTTTAGATTATTCGTTTAAGGAATTCAGGGTTGCAGATGTTGTGAAAGTAGATATGATGATCAATAGTGAACGTGTTGACGCGATGTCATTTATCTGCCATGCTGATAAAGCCTACAACTGGGGAAAAAGCATTACTCAGAAGCTCAAGGATGTTATTCCTAAACAACAGTTCAAGGTTGCTCTGCAGGCAAGTATCGGTGCAAAGATAATTGCTAGAAGTACGATCAATGCTTTAAGAAAAAATGTGACTGCCAAATGTTATGGTGGTGATATCACCAGGAAAAAGAAATTACTAGAGAAACAGAAAGAAGGAAAGAAACGCATGAAAGAGATCGGTTCTGTACAGGTTCCTCAAGAAGCATTTCTGGAAGTTCTCAAAGCTGATAGAGGATAAAATAAACCACGGATGAACACAGATAAACGCGGATAAAAAAACTGTCATTCTGAAGTCTCTGTTAGCTTTACTTCCGAAGAATCTCTTGGTTTTCTTTTAGCTTTGCAATGGTTATGATTAAAAGATTGAACCGCTAAGATCGCGAAGGACGCAAAGAGAAAAAGAAGCAAAGATACAAAGATGCAAAGATACAAAGATACAAAGATACAAAGATGCAAAGATACAAAGATACAAAGATACAAAGATACAAAGATACAAAGATACAAAGATACAAAGAGAAGAAATTTGTAAAATAAATATTTTAGTGTCATTCCCGAGTAATCGGGAATCTATTTCCAAGAGTTCAGATAGCTTTTGAGAGAAAAAAAGGAGTAAATTATATGAAAATTAAAACAATTATTATCTTATTATTATTATTGGTATTTACAATAATACTATTTCAAAATTTGGAAGTAGTTTCAATCCAATTACTTTTCTGGAAGTTCGGAATGGTTCCACTTATCATTCTATCCCCATTAACTTTACTTCTTGGTGTTATTATCGGCTTTCTGCTTTCCGGTACAAGAAAGAAAAAGAAACAACAACCAAAGGATGATAGAACTGAAGAGATTTAGCTCACGGATTTACGCCAGCCTTCGTCAAGACTTCGGCTTGGCAAGCGGATAAACAGAAAGAGAACAACGAACCTGTCTACTCCGGCAACTGCCGGATACTATAAGGCAGGCAAAAGCGAACAAAGAAAACTTTACAAACCTTCAAGGTTTATAAAACCTTGAAGGTTTTTTTTCGGTCTGTTTCGAAAAGGATTCATTGTCATCCTGCCTGCCTAGTCGTAGCATAGCAAAGATTGGAGCGGAGTCGAAGGAGATTAAATGACATTTATTTTACAACATAGACACAGTTAACAAAAAATAATTTGTTAAAAGATTTGACAAAAAATATTTTGCTAAAGATTTTCTTTTAATAAAATATGTCTTGTCAGTATATAAATGTTTATTTATATTGATTTTACCGTGATATGGAAAAAGGAGAATATTATTATGAATAAGGTTCAAATTTTCAGATTAGCTGCTTTTATATATGGAGATGACAATGACCATTTATCAAAAGATGAAATCTATAAAAGAATAATTGAAACAGTTGTATATGAAAATGGGAACAAACAAATTAGCATACATCAAATAATTGACTTGATAGAAAAAATGTACTCCTTCAAATTTTCAGAGGATGAGATAAATGTAATTTTAAAAGATGGGATTAATTTTTTATGTGATAAATCAAATTCTGAAATAGTTGTATGTTTATCTGAAGATGTGATCACTAGAATTAGATCTATTGAAAAATCAAAAAATCTAGATGCAATTATACAAAAGTTTTCAAAATATAAGAATTGCGATGAAATAAGTACAAAACAAGTAATTTATAAATTTTTGTATAATCTTTTCCAAAATAATATATTCAAATACCTTAAACTAGTAGAATTGAATTGTAACATTGATATTGCATCTGATGAACATCTTGATATGAATGATGATGAAATTGAAATAGTTAATAGTTTTTTAAATTGGGATAATGATGAAAAAAATATTGCAATTTTTAATATTGTTAATTATAGTATAGAATATTGTATAATCTCACACCGAGATCAAACTTCTGAAATGTATTTTGATGCTTTAAAAAATAAGATTTTCTATTTGGATACAAATATAATTTTTAGAGCAATTGGAATTCATGGACCAAATTACAAAAAAAGAATTAAAACTTTTTTAATTAAATGTAAGGAAACAAACCAAAAATTATTAATATCAAAGAACACTGAGGATGAGTTTTTAAGAACGATAGAATCACAAATCAGAAATATTAATAAATATCACAAAAAGAAAATAAATCCTGAATTATTTTCACAATTATCAGATCATGATGATGTTTATTACTTATATTATGAATGGAAAAAGAGTAAACCGAATTCTAAAATTTATCTATTTCGAGCATTTGTTCACGCACAATACAAAGAATTTTTGAAAGAATACGAAATTGAAATTGATGATAAACACATAATAGATGAAGAGGATGAAAAAACAAGTAAATTGTTATCTGCTTATACTGAAGGTATTTGTTCGATAAAAGGGCATTATCTCAACGAAAATGAGATTGATAGATCTGCGAAACATGATGCAACAAATATTTTAATTTGTGAAAATAGACGACAGAATAATAATAAACATCTCAAAGACACTACTTTTTTTTTAACATCAACTGATAAAATTCTAAGGAGTTGGGATAATCAAAGAAATAATCATTTACCAATTGTTTTGCATCCAAGTGAATGGTTGAGTCTGATTTTGAGATATATTAGTAGATCAGACGATGATTTTAAAAGTTTTGTAAGTTTTTTAAATCTTAATAAACACAATATGACAGATAATATTCAATATGATTCAATTTTAGTTGGAATAAGTGAAATAACTGAGAGCTTTGAACAACAAGAACTAATAATTCAAAGCATTATTGATATAAAATTTAAGGATATATTCTCAACAAATAAACCAAGAAAAATAGCAGAAAAAGCAAAAAAATATGCTGAAAAATTTTTAGAAGATGAAATTAAAGTAGTTCGTGATGAAAATCATAAACTAAAGAATAATCTTGAAGAAATAAATAAGCATTTACGAATTAAAAAAAGCCAAAAGAATAATTTAAAAAGTAAAATTGATAGAGTATTGAGTGAAATCGATAAAAATGAAAATGTGAGAGGAAAGTTAGATGATAGGTTACAGCTATTAGAGTCAGATAATACTAAATACAAAGAAATACTAAAGGAACAGTATATAAATGAAGAAGTAAGAAAATGGGGATTAAAGGCAAAATGGTGTATTCCAGTAATTATTGTTATCTTTGTTTTCTATCTGTTTCAGAATATACTTAATGACTATAATTATAATTTTGCATCGAAATTTATCAATTGGATAAGCAATTTAGATGAAGTACGAAAAGGTTTTTGGATTGGTATTAATTGGATTGTTTTTGCTGTATTAGAATTTAATCTCATAAAATACAGTTACAATCGATTATTCAATAAAAGTAAAATTGATATCTTTACTGAGAAGATTAAAATTCCAGAAGACTTAGTATAGGAGATTTCTTTCTAAATACTATTCACTCATCATTAAATATTCGAAAAGCTTTGTTTAATAACTAAAGCATGTAACAAAAGACAATAAATAATAGTTCATTTCTGCCCATATTTATTCAAATAAAAATCACGCAAAACATGCATTTTCCAAGAAGAACTTGGGAACAAGTAATCTACAATGCTCCCTCGATTGCCTCAATAATTTTTTCACTTTCCGGTTTATCTTTGGAACCAAAACGATTAATGATCTCACCCTCTTTTGAAATTAAGAATTTGTTAAAATTCCAGGTAATTTTCCCACTAAATTCGGGATTTGTTTCTTTGGATGTGAGATATTTATAAAGCGGATGTATATCTTTTCCTCTAACCGAGATCTTGCTGAACATGGGAAAGGTTACACCATAATTGATACTGCAAAAAGTGGCGATTTCTTCATCGCTGCCCGGTTCTTGTTTT
>JAUVKM010000038.1 GCA_030596265.1 Candidatus Cloacimonadota bacterium | reverse complement strand
CTTTATCTTTTGGAAGCCTATTGATTAGATCTTCCTGCAAGTTTAGAAAATCAATAATTGTATTTTCATTAGTTACCTTCCCTTTAGCAGTAACTTCTCCCAACCAACTTCTGCGATCTTTTTCTGATGGATACCTTTTCACTAATTTTTTCTTAACTAATGTATCAACGATCCTAGTAATTCTGCTGTGAGATACTTTCAATTCCTCGGCTAGAACGTTCATACAAGTTGGCTTGTTAATTTGATTCAAATAGTTTAACAGATCACATTCCATACGTCCAAGTGAAAGGCATTGACGTCGAATTCTTTCTTTCTTTGAGCAAAGTTTATAAAGCATACCACTTAATGCTGCATACTTCTGTACTGTATCTTTCATAATTCCTCCATATTATTATTTTCTTTCATTTTACAAAAAAATAATTAACTCCCAGAACTCATTCCGGCAATAAATATTTTACACTATCAAATTTTAAAACAATATAAAGTTAAATCAAATTTTGGCAAGTATTATTAATTCAAATCTGAAATGATCTTATTAATTATTTTTTTTGGTGTAATGCCTTCAGCTTCAGCTGCAAATGAAATAATAATTCTATGTTGAAGAACACTTTGTGCTACGCTGATCACATCATCAATTGCAGGTGTCAATCTACCTTGCAGAACTGCTCTGCTTCTAGCAGCATATATCAAATATTGGCTGGCTCTTGGTCCGGCTCCCCAGCTTACCCATTTTTTAATGTAGTCTGGTGCATTATCATATTGAGATCTGGTTGTATGAGCAAGTTTTACAGCAAATTCAAGCACATGCTCGCTTACAGGAACTTCTTTTACTGCGTTCTGGATTTGAATGATCTCTTCTGCACCTATAATAGATATAACCGAATTCAATGAAGCGAATGCATCATTTTTAACGATCATTTTTTCCTCTTCATAAGAAGGATAATCTATATTAAGATAGAACATGAATCTGTCTAACTGCGCTTCAGGAAGAGGATATGTTCCTTCTTGTTCAATTGGATTTTGAGTTGCCAGAACCAGAAATGGTCTATCAAGATCAAAAGTTTTATTACCAGCAGTAACCTGATATTCCTGCATTGCCTGCAATAAGGCAGCTTGCGTTTTTGGAGGTGTTCTGTTTATCTCATCAGCCAATATTATATTTGCGAAAATTGGACCTTTGATATATTCAAAATATCTTTTACCGTCAGCTTTGTTTTCTGCCAGAATATCTGTTCCGGTTATGTCGGAAGGCATAAGATCCGGGGTAAATTGGATCCTGCTGAATTTCATATTTAGAACCTTTGCCATTGTTGAGATCATTAACGTTTTTGCCAATCCTGGTACACCTTCCAGAAGACAATGCCCATTAGAGATCAAAGCAATTAACATTTGTTCGATTATTACATCCTGGCCTACAATTACTTTTCCGATCTCATGGATTATATTCTCTTTAATTTTTGGAAGTTTTTCTAATATTTCAATATTCTTTTCCATATTAATCCTTTTCATTATTATTCTTTATAAGCTGGTTCAAATTAATTTTAAGTACAATCAAGGAAATCCCACCTGTAAGGAATATCCAGATTGATGTTAATAGATGAGAAAATGTAACTGCTGCACTTGTAAGGTTTTCGTTCACACCCAATGCAAATGAAAATATCAGCACCCACATGAACTGATTCGAACCAATCTGTGCAGGAGGAGTTGGAAGTATATATGTGAGATTCATCAGAGTGTATCCGAATAAAATTTTCATGTATGAAACTTCGGAACCAAATGCTCTGAAAACCGTATAAATATATATAGCTTCTGATAAAACAGCAAGTAACGTAAGAAGATATACAAGACAGTTTTCCGTAAATCTACCATGCATTATTGCCATTCCATCCACAAAATTGATAAAGAAACCTTCAAATTTTCTTCTGTATTTCTTTGATATAAGTTTTAATAAATATTTCAATATCTTTATAGCTTTATCTTTATGATTAACTGCAAAAAATAGGAATGCAAGAAATAAAAGAAAAACTAGGAACAGAAGGCCTATAATGATATAAAGTGCTGAATTTAATTTTATTGATACAAGTGGGATGAGTATCATTATGAATATTATCGGGAAAAGATCGGTAAGTTTATCAATAAAGATCGAAGGAAGACTATCGGATACTTTAACATTTTCTCTGGTTTTGAGGATAACTGATTTTGCGATCTCACCTGCTCGTATCGGGATAATATAATTTATCAGCATTCCAGACATAAAGATGGAAAAACTCTCTATTAATCCCATTTTATAAATAGGTTTTAAAATTATTCTCCAACGCAAACTCCGCAAGATATATGCTAATAAATAAAAAAGAGAGAAGACCAAAACCATCTTAAGATCGAATTCATGGAAATACTTGATGAATTCCTGCCAGTCAACAATACGTATCCAGGCTATTAAAAAGATAGCACCAAGAGCTATTCCAACTATCCAATTAAGACCGTTCTTTTTCATTATTTTTTAACCTGTTTAACTGGAATGAACAGAAAGTATTTATGATGTGCCCAAAAGGTTTTCAATAATTTTGGTGCTTTCTTTTCAAGCCAGAAATGAGACATCATTTTCTCAGGAAAATGGGGATCTTTTCCACCATAATAATCCATAATAGTCATTGGTTTATGTTCTTTCTTTTTTAACAACCAACTCAATCCGAATATCTTTAAGAATTTTTCTTTCGGCATACCAATATCCGGCCAAGGTGGGCAATCAATATAATTGCTATCAATCAATATCCAACCATTATTTTTCATTTCCTTTTTTATTTTGCGTGGTAATATATTTTCTTCTTTCAAATGCTTCTTCAATTCTTTGTACCCAAGAATTTTCTGGGAAATATACCCCATTCCATTTCTATTGGGAACACATAACAATATAGTTCTTGATGTAACTCTTGTAAGTTCTCTAAGAAAACCAGATAAGTCATCTACAAACCAGAGTGCAGAAAAATTCCAACTAAGATCAAATGAATTATCTGCAAAATACAAAGGACTGAATTCTTTTAAATATTCGATCGTGAGTGGAAGCTTCATTCCCTTCCAAGTTTTTTCAATCAGTTCGATTCGCTTTTTATCATTATCTAGAAGAGTTATCTTCTTTCCATCTTTAGCTAAACCCATACTATTGATACCAGATAAACCGGTAAATCCAAAACATGGAGCTTCAAGAACCGATGAAATATTGAAATGCTTACAGATGGATTCTAATTTATTGTTCAATATAATTCTCTCATAAGAAGAGCCAAGACCTTCATCGGTGTTAGTAAAATATTTTTTCCAGTTTTTCAATATCGGAATTGCCATTAGTTTACCCGTATTATTTCGATCTCAGATCTTTATACCAATCTGTAACGATCTTAAAATTTGGAATTGTATCAGTTCCCTTCAAACTCAAATCAATATAGCTGTTTCCAACATCATAATACCAATGTCTTGAAATCAATTGGAAACGTGCAATCCAGAGTTCGCTCTTAAAGAATTTTGCTATCTTTTCTCCCTTTTTAAAATAATTAATATCAATATCTCTTTTGGTAGAATATGGTTTTCCCTTTAATTCATTATTAATAAATTCTGCAAGTTTATGCAATTCTACCGGATGACTGTCAGCTACATTATAACAAATCCCCGGTTGATAATCGATCTCGATAAGTTTCATAAAAGATTGAGTGATCACATTAATATTTGCAAGATGAATAATCACATCCTGGTCAGGTAGGAAAAGAAGCTTTTTATCAATTAATTTTGTTAGTGTAAATGGAAAGCCATAATCATTTGCTCCATAAGTAATCGAAGGTCTTATTATTGCTGCTTTCAATCCATAAAGAACATATTTCTGGATTATTGATTCTGCTCTGATCTTTGTAAAATGATAGTAATTATCTTCTTGCCTTTTTGTAAAATTGTTAGCGGGTAACTCAAGTGGAATAGCACCAAAAATACCGACTGAGGAACAGAAGATAAACTTTGAATCATTATCTCTTGCATTGATCACAAGCTGTTCAGTTGCATTTACATTTGCATCGAAGTAATTAGAATTATTTAATTTACGACCACCTCGAACAGCACCAATATGAATTATTATTTCAAAAGAATTCTCATCAAGATATTCTTTTAAGGTAGAAATATCTGTAAGGTCGATCTCAGCAAATTCAACCTTATCAATAAATTCTTTTATTCGCTGATGCTTAGTTCCAGGACGGATTATCGCAGTTATATTCTCATAACTTTGTATTAATTGTCTAAGAACGTTCCGCCCGACAAACCCGCTAATGCCGGTTATTAATATTTTACTTGTCATATTTTTTTTAGGATCTTTTCAAAAAATCCTTTCTTTTTGGTTGGTCGTTTTTCCAGGTAAAAATATTTGATATTCTCATTATTCAACATTTTCTGAGGATTGATCTGCGATAGGAGATCTGCGGTATAGTCATCAATATTGTCACGAATTGCTTCTATTGCAGCAGGTAATATATATTCATCAATTTTACAATGATTGTCGGAAGCAATAAAATGAGCAAATCCGTTATCAATAAGATACCAAGCAGTCTTTGCAATTTTGGGTCCGTAAAGTCCTAAAATACTTCCGGCATTAACCTGTAAGTAAACATTCCTATGCAGAAAATCTTCTGCCATTTCAGGATCATTCATGATATAATTATAGCGTTCGGGATGAGCAAGAATCGGTCGCAGTCCTTTTCGAACTAATTTGAAAAGAATTTCATAAATATCAGGTGTGAATTCACCCATATATGTCTCAACTAAAATATAGGAAGTCTCTCCAATACAAAGTTCCCTATCTATCTTGTTCTCAACACCAGGATTTAGAAAGATCTCTCCGCCTTTATGAAGATTGACTTCTAAATTCGCAGTAGCTTTTGATAATTCTTTAAATTGTTTATCAATAATCTTTGCATCGGTTTGAACATAGCTATTCATATAATGCGGTGTGAGCACAATATCCGTAACGCCTTTATCGATCATATTTGTAATCTGTTCGATTGAAAGTTCAAGGCTATCAGAACCATCATCGCAGTTGTGAAGGATATGTGTATGAATATCTATCATTATCTTTTTATACTGTGGATCGCATCCGCAAATTCTCTGATTAATTTTGGATCAGGATTATTTTCAAGCACATTACCAGTTACAATAAAATCTGCACCTGCTATTGCTTTTTGCATTGCTACTTCCGGAGTTTTGATCCCACCACCAAGAATTATTGGAAGATCAACATTTTTTCTTACTGCAGCAATCATTTCATCGGTTGCAGCATATTTTGCTCCGCTTCCAGCATCCATATAGATTAACTTCATTCCAAGATACTGCCCTGCCAGCGCATGTGCCACAGCAAGATCATTCTTTGTCCTTGGAAGTGGCAAACTACCGCTCATAAACTGAACTGAAGTGCTATTCCCGGATTCAATTATCATATAAGCCGTGCCAATGGCTTCCAAACCATAATGTTTTATTAATGGTGCTGCACGAACCTGCTCACCGATAAGCATTTGCGGATTGCGACTAGTAACCACGCTTAACAAAAGCAGAGCGTCTGCATGAGGAGATACAAAATCAAAGATTCCGGGAAATATTAAAACAGGAATATTCACGCTCTCCTTGATGAGTTTTAAATTTGATTGGAATTTATTATTTACCATTATGCTTCCACCAACAAGTAATCCATCGGCTCCATTTTCTTCACACATCTTAGCAAAATCTTTTACTTTATCAGCCGCTAATTCGTCTGGATCTAACAGACAAAAATAATTGGCTCGCTTCTTTGCAAGTTCCAATAGTTTATTATAAATTTTCATTTTAACCAACCCATAAAATTATTAACAACATTAACATATTTATCTTCATCAAGGATGAAGCATTTGCAAATCTTTTTACTTCACTTTTTCTTAAAATATATATTATTAAAATAGTAAGCGGTAAAGAAATGCCTACTGTTAGAACTAAAAAAACTTTCAAACTAATCATATTATTCATAGATAGAAATATTGAATAGAGAATAATCCCTGAAGCAGGAAAAATGGATATAATTGCGATATTTTTTCTACCTATTTTCACGGCAAGAGTTTTGGCACCCAATTTAATATCGCCTTCAATATCTTCACCATCTTTCACAATTTCCCTTATGAAAGTATATAAGAAAGCAAAAATAACAATAATCATAGAATTTTTTACATTATTATTACATAATCCACCAAATAGGAATGTACTTGCGGTTGTATAGGCAACAAGGATGTTCCCAATCAAAAAACTCATTTTAAATGTCTTTGCATAACTAAATAACAAAATGCTATTAATAATTGCAATGATCACACAATAATAATTCTGAGTAAAGTAACTTGCAGTTATTCCAAAGATGAAAAGCATTATAGAAAAGAGGTAAGCTACTTTTGGAGATATCTTACCAGAAGGCAATATTCGATCCGGTCGATTAATAATATCAATTGGAATATCAAAGAAATCATTGATTACATAACCGGCTGCAGCAATAAGGGATGCAGAAAGTGCTGCAAATATTATTGGATAGATATTACTAATTGATGATTGATATAACGCTCCAAAAAAAACTGAGAGAATTACGAATAGGCAATTAAAGGGGCGAATTATCTTTATAAAAGGCATCTTAGAATTTTATGGTAACCGATCTTTTACTATATTTACAAATTCCAATAAAACGTCATTCGCTTTCATGTTCTTAACTAGATTATAGCAATCTCTGAGAAGTTTTTCTGCTTTCATTTTGGATTTTTCGAGTCCTAACAGCGATGGATAAGTTGCTTTATGGCTTCTGGAATCTCCGCCAGGATTTTTTCCAAGAACTTCGAAACTTCCAACTTCATCCAGAATGTCATCAACTATCTGATAAGCTAAACCAAGGTTAAGAGCAAAATTACTAAGGGTTATTGTAAGGTTTTCTTCTGCTCCTTCAATTACACATGCAAGTTCCATAGCTGCTTGCAGTAATGCCCCTGTTTTCTTTAGATGTACATAACGAAGTGTATTGATATTCACTTTCTTCTTTGCAGATAAAATATCAACTGCCTGACCGCCGATCATTCCTCTTGTGGAAACCGCTTTAGAAAGAACGTGTATACAATCAAGTGCCACTTTTTTATTACTAATCTCAGTAAGAAGTTCAATGGCTTTTGTGATTAGTGCATCTCCGGTAAGAATTGCGGTTGCTTCTCCAAATTTCTCATGGCAGCTTGGAATACCACGGCGTTCCGAAGAATTATCAACACTTGGCAAATCATCATGGATAAGTGAGGCTGTATGAACTAGTTCCAATGCACAGGCAACAGGCATTAATCTTGCCAGTCGATTAATGTTTTTTCTCCTGATAAGCATCTCATATGTTGCAAAGAACAAAATAGGTCGCATTCGTTTACCACCACTGAATACACTATATCGCATTGCTTCATGAAGCTGTTCAGGATACTTATCAGATGGTGCTAAATATTGATCCAGTGCTTTCTCTAATAATCTTGAACGTGTCTTAAAATATTCTTGTACTAACAAATTATCCCTCTTTTTATTATCTTAGTGGAAGAGCTATTTTCTTCCCATTTTTTGCTGATTGATACATAGCCAAGATCAATTCTAGTGATTTTCTACCACTTCTACCATCAGTATTTGGAGTATCCTCTCCTCGGAGGACATCAACAACATTTTGCAAGAAACCAAAATGCCCAAAACCATAAACACTTTTAGGATCAGTTTTAGCAGTCTCGATCAATTTATCATCATCGTCATAATCTTTGAATTCCCAATAATCTATTTGATTTACAGCAATCCCACCAATTTTAACTGTACCGTATTCACCCATTATTGTAATAGATCCTTCAAGGTTTTTTGGAAATGTATTCATTGTAACTTCTACTGTACCTATCGCTCCATTTCTAAAACGAATGATTCCTGTTCCCATATCCTCAGTTTCTATGTTATGATTCAAGGTTGCTGTAAATGACATTACAGACTCTACTGGACCCATCAGCCATTGAATAAGATCAAAATAATGAGAAGCCTGGTTCATGAAAGCACCACCATCAAATTCCCAGGTTCCACGCCATTTTGCAAGATCATAATAACTTTGAGGACGAGTCCAACGTACTGTTGCATTAGCACTAAATAATCTTCCGAATCTTCCTTTATCAATTGCCTTTTTAAGTAATTGAATGGATGGATTCAAACGGTTTTGCTTCACAATAAAAAGTTCAACTTGATTATCATCACATGCTTTAACAAGAGCATCAGCAGATTTTAAATCTATAGCCATTGGCTTTTCACTAATCACATTGATCTTTCTTTTTGCCGCTTCAATGCCCATTTGGGAATGCATACCACTTGGAGTGCAAATTATTACAGCATTTACATTCTCATTATCTAACATTTTTTTATAATCGGAATAATAAGTTTTAATTTTAAATTTTTCTGCAGAGTCTGCAGCTCGTTGTTTAATAATATCTGCACAGGCAATAACTTCTGCACCTTCAATTCGTTCGATTGCTTCAAAATGTTTAGCTGAAATCCGACCACAACCAATAAGAGCAAATTTTACTTTTTTCATACTACTTTTACCTCTACTACAATATTATTTAAGTTTATCCAAATAAATAATGAGTTTTTTACTGTCAATGAATAATTGCCTATTATTAAACGTTTATTATGAGCATAAATAGTACTGTTTATAGATATTTTCAATGCAAAAAATAGATTGGTAATTATAGTATTTGAATTAAAATCTAATTATCAACACAATAAGATATTTTTGCTAAAATCTCTGAATACACAAAGTTACATAGAAAGTTCTTGACAGAAAAAACCCTCTCTTGAACAAAGAGTACCGATGGTAAATTAATAAGGAGTAATAAATTATGACAAAAGCAGATTTAGTAAGAGTTATTTCAGCAGAGACTGGAATTATCCGTAAAGATGTAGCACTTGCAGTAGATGCATTTTTAGATTCAGTAAAAGATTCAATGAAAGATGGGAAACATATTGAGATTAGAGGATTTGGTACATTCAAACTTAAAAAACGCAAATCTCGCATTGGTCGCAACCCAAAAACTGATGAAAAAGTAGAAGTTCCAGCTCGCATTGTTCCTACATTTAAATTTTCAAGAGCTTTTAAAGAAGAAGTTAATGAAGCTAACAAAGACAGATTGAAGTAACTTTGGAGGATGAATGCCCTGCGGAAAAAAAAGAAAACGTTACAAAATTGCAAATCACAAACGTAAGAAAAGACTTCGTAAGAATAGACATAAGAAAAAAGGTAAATAAATAATTTTCGTAAATTCTAGATAGATAAGCCAAGTTGAGAAATCAAACTTGGCTTTTTTATTATTTTATAAATCTTCTTCTGTAAGTATGATAATTCCCTTTTGGGACAATAACTTTGCAGTTAAGCCCATTCCTACTATAATTTTACCAGTATGAGTTCCATCATAGATCTTACCGTAACCACAAGAGGGAGAATTCTGTTTTAAAATTGCTTTATGACAGTTTGTTAATTCAGCTATACGTAAAGTTTCTTTAGCACCTTTCTTAAACTGTGATGTAACATTTTCACCTTTTTTATTTAAAACTTTATCCTCACAGATCTCAGCCGGAATTCGTGGAGTTTCTAAACCACCTAACTGTTCAGGACAAACAGGAATAGCAATACCCCCTTTCACCATCTTCATTACTTTATGATTTGCATTATCCTTCCCATCATAACGACATTTAACACCTGCCAGACAAGCACTCACGATAATCATTCTGATCTCCAGTTTACAATTTATCTTTTAATTCAGAAAGCTTATTGATCGCTTCTAACGGGGTGAGTTTATTTACATCTAAATTTTTAATAGTTTCCAAAATTTCATTCTTCTCTTCGGATTTTTCAATGATCGCATCAAAAATATCTAATTGGTTAGTGTGATAATTGGAAAGCTGCTTTTTCGCAGTGGAAGAAAGTCCTTGAGGACTGATTTCATGTTCTTCAAGATTATGCAAAATCTGTTTTGCTCTTGTAATCACCTTCTTCGGTACTCCTGCCAAACGTGCTACCTGAATACCATAACTCTGATCAGCTGATCCACGCTCGATCTTTCTTAAGAATATGATCTTATCATTCCATTCTTTTACAACAATGTTGAAATTCTTAACTCTCGGAAGAATATTCTCCAGCTCTGTTAGCTCATGATAATGAGTTGCAAAAAGAGTTTTTGCAGATATTTTGGGATTATTGTGAATATATTCAACAATTGACCAGGCAAGGCTCAACCCATCAAATGTACTGGTCCCACGACCAATCTCATCAAGCAAGATCAATGATTTTGGAGTTGCAGAATTGAGGATATTTGCTGCTTCTATCATTTCCACCAGAAATGTACTTTGCCCCATTGCCAGATTATCAGAAGCTCCTACTCGAGTAAAAACTTTATCAAAGATCGGCATATCAGCACTTGCAACAGGGATGAAACTTCCCATTTGTGCCATAATTGCTAATAACCCGACCTGACGGAGATATGTAGATTTACCTGCCATATTAGGACCTGTTATCAAAGAGATCTGATTATCTTTATTATTCATATTAATATCGTTCGGAATAAATTCTTCATCTTTCAATATTTTTTCGATAACAGGATGGCGACTTTGCTTGATATCAATATAATCCTCATCATTAAATTTGGGTTTTACATAATTATTTTTATAAGCAAGTTGAGCAAGATTGGTTAAGACATCAATAATGGCAACAACTTCTACATATTGCTGTATCGGTTCGATCTCTTTGTACAGCTTTTCTCTGATATCAATGAAAATCTCATATTCCAGATTTTTTATTCTCTCCTCTGCTCCCAATACCTTTGCTTCAAATTCCTTTAATTGCGGACTAATATAACGTTCTGAGTTTACTAATGTTTGTTTTCTAATATAGTGTTCAGGTATTTTATCTTTGTGTCTTGCAGTAACTTCTATATAGTACCCGAAAACACGGTTATAATTAACCTTTAATGAGGAAATTCCGGTTTTCTTCCTTTCTTCCTCTTCA
>JAUVKM010000023.1 GCA_030596265.1 Candidatus Cloacimonadota bacterium | reverse complement strand
CTAAAGGTAAACCAGTCGAAGAAAATGTGATAATTTCAAATGTTATTAAGGGAAGTGAGAATAAAACTTATAAGAAACAAAAAAGAATAGTCCTGCGTAATTGTGGTATCATCGATCCTGTTTCAATTGATGATTATCTTGCAAAAGAAGGTTATAAGGCACTTGAAAAATCCGTGAAAGAAATGAGCCGTGAAGATATTATTGATGAGATCAAAAATTCAGGTCTTCGCGGACGAGGTGGAGCTGGTTTTCCAACAGGATTGAAATGGCAATTTGCCTATAATGCAAAGAGTGAAAAGAAATACATCGTTTGTAATGCTGATGAAGGAGACCCTGGTGCATTTATGGATAGAAGTGTCCTGGAAGGAGATCCTCACAGCGTGATCGAAGGAATGATCATCGGAGCTTATACAATTGGTGCTGATGAAGGCTACATATATTGCCGTGCAGAATATCCACTTGCCATCAAACATCTTGAAATAGCAATTGAACAAGCAACAGAAAAAGGATATATAGGAAATAAAATTTTTGGAACTGACTTCAATTTTGATCTTCATATTAAAGAGGGAGCCGGTGCATTTGTTTGTGGTGAAGAAACTGCCTTGATGGCATCTATTGAAGGTAAACGTGGAATGCCGACTATCAGACCGCCATTCCCTGCACAATCAGGACTTTGGGGAAAACCCACAAATATAAATAATGTAGAAACTTTTGCAAATATTGCCTGGATAATACTGAATGGTGCAAATGAATATGCAAAATATGGAACCGAAAAAAGCAAGGGAACCAAGGTATTTGCCCTGGCTGGAAAGATAAAGAACAGCGGGCTTATTGAAGTTCCAATGGGAATGCCGCTAAAAGATGTGATCTATGATGTAGGTGGTGGAATGAAAACCGAAAGACCATTTAAAGGAGTACAATTAGGTGGACCTTCCGGTGGTTGTCTTCCTGCAGAACTTTTAGACACAATTGTAGATTACGATTCGATAAACAAAACCGGTGCAATTATGGGTTCCGGTGGTATGGTTGTGATGGATACATCCAGCTGTATGGTAGATATAGCAAAATTCTTTCTTAATTTCACTCAGAACGAATCCTGTGGTAAATGTACTTTCTGCAGGGTAGGAACAAAACGCATGTTGGAAATTCTTACAAGAATATCTGATGGAAAAGGAAAAATGGAAGATCTCGATACACTTGAAGAACTTTCACAAAACATAATTAAAAGTTCTTTATGCGGTTTGGGACAAACTGCCCCAAATCCGGTTTTAACTACTTTAAAATATTTCAGAGATGAATATATCGCACATATAAAAGACAAAACCTGTCCAGCTGGAGTTTGCACATCTCTTCTTAAATATGAAGTGATTGAAGACAAATGTATTGGATGTACTGTGTGTGCAATGAAGTGTCCGGTAAATTGTATTTCTGGCGAACGAAAGCAAGTTCACAATATAGATCAGGATGCATGCATTAAATGCGGTGCTTGTTATGATGCCTGTAAATTTGATGCTATCAAAAAAGGATAATTGATATGATAACTATAAAAATAAATGGGAAAAAAGTTAAAACAGAAAAAGGCAATAAAATATTAGACGTTGCAAAAGAGATTGGAATTGAGATCCCAACACTCTGCCACGACCAAGAATTATCACCTTATGGCTCATGCTGGGTTTGCGCTGTTAAAGTAAAAGATAGAAAGGGTTTTGTAACTGCTTGTGGAACTGAAGCATTAGATGGGATGGAAATTGAAACAGATTCCGAAGAAGTTCATAAAGCTCGTAAAATGGCTCTGGAACTCTTGCTTTCAGACCATTACGCAGACTGTGAAGCGCCTTGTAAAATTGCCTGCCCAAATCAAGTTGATATCCAAAGCTACGTTTCATTGATAGCAAACGGACGGCATCAGGAGGCGGTAAAAGTGATTAAAGAAACATTACCCATGCCACTTTCTATTGGAAGAGTATGTCCTGCTTTTTGTGAAGAAGAATGCCGAAGATCAATTGTTGATGAACCTATTGCAATTCGTCAGTTAAAAAGACATGCGGCCGATTTTGATATATTTAATAAAACACAATACATACCCAATAAAGCCCCGGATAATGGGAAAAATATTGCAATAATTGGCGCAGGACCATCCGGACTTACCTGTGGATATTATCTTTCTAATCAAGGTTACAATGTAACAGTTTTTGAATCAGCACCAAAGGCAGGCGGCTGGTTAAGATATGGCATCCCCGAATACAGACTTCCCAAGAAAATTTTGGATAAAGAGATTAAACTCATGTGCAAGAATGGTATGAATATCCAATACAAAACTCAATTAGGAAAAGATATAACTCTTTCTGATCTGAATACAAAATATGATGCTGTTTTCCTTGCTATCGGTGCTCAGAAAGCAGTTCCAATGAGAGTGAAAGGAAATAACTTAGAAGGATGTTTTCTCGGTGTAGATTTTTTAAGAGATTTGATGTTGGGAAAGAAAATAAAACTTGAAAAGAAAGTAGCTGTGATAGGTGGTGGTAATACTGCTATCGATTGTGCTCGAACTGCTGCTAGAATGGGTGCAAATGTAACTCTTGTTTATCGTCGAACAAGAAAAGAAATGCCAGCTGAAGCTTATGAAGTAGATGCTGCTGAAGAAGAAGGGATTAAATTCCATTTTCTTACTAATCCTGTGGAGAATCTTGGGAAAAAGGGAAAACTCAAAGCTATTAAAATGGAAAAAATGAAACTTGGTGAACCAGATAATAGCGGAAGGAGAAGGCCGGAACCAACAGGTGAATTTTTTAAAGAAGAATATGGAACTGTGATCGCAGCAATTTCTCAAAAACCAGAAGTTGCATTTGTTACTAAAAAAGCAAATCAGATCAAAGGTAAGGAGTTACCATTAACAAAATGGGATACTGTTGTAGCTGACGAAGAAACACAATTTACTGGTCTTGGTAAGATATTTGCCGGTGGTGATTTCCGCAGAGGACCAGCAACTGCAATTGAAGCTATCGCAGATGGTAGAAAAGCTGCGGAGGCAATTGATAGATTTCTGAATAACCAACCTATGATTGATCCGATTAAACTTTTTGATTCCAAAAAAGAAAAAAAATTAAGGGATATTGATCCTAAAGAATTTGAACAATATGAAGAGATTCCACGTTTTAAAATGCCGGAACTAGATCCAAAAGTTAGAGCTTCTAACTTCAAAGAAGTTGAAACCGGTTTTGAAGAAGAAGATGCACGCGCCGAAGCTGATCGCTGCCTGGAATGCGGATGTAATGTAAACGAATCTTGTGATCTCCGTAAATACGCAACTGAATATAAAATTGAAGTCGATTTGTTTATGGGTGACAAGAACAAACATCCTATTGATGATAGCCATCCATTCATACGTCGTGACGCAAACAAATGTATCAACTGTGGACGTTGTGTGAGAATTTGTGCTGAAGTCCAAGGACCTGGCGTATTGGGTTATATCTATCGAGGATTTACAACTTATGTGGCACCTGAATTTGGAGAAAGTCTTTCTAAAACAAACTGCGAGATTTGTGGTAAATGTATTGATGTATGTCCTGTAGGAGCTTTACTTCCAAAAAATTCAAATACAAAACTTAATCCACATCTAAGTGAAAAAATAACTCAAAATTGTGGTCTTTGTGGAACAGGATGTAATATTGAAGTAAGCGTTCAAGATAACCATATTACAATTGTCGAGCCAGCAGATGGAGAAACTTTTAATCAGAGAGATCTGTGCTTTGATGGTAAATTTGGCTGGCAGATATTTGAAGATGAAGACAGAATCACGCATCCATTCGAAAGAGAAAATGATCATTGGCTTCCAATAAAAAATATAGATACAGCCGCAAAAATGATCCAAGAAAAATTGCAGAAGGCTGAATCTAAAATGGTCTACATTTCTCCAACTTCATCAATTGAAGAAGCACTCTTAATACAGCACATAGCAAAAAAGATAGGTTCACAAATATCTTCTCTCTCTATATATAAAAGTTTTGTTGATAAGCTTACAGATACAAATCTTTATACAAAAACATATGATGATCTTGAACATGCTGAATGTATCGTTTTAATCGGTAAGATGAGCAAAGTTCATAAAACCATTGCTCGCAGATTACAGAGAAATGGTGCAAAATTGATATTGATAACAAAAGAAATTAGCGACTTCAACAATTTTGCTGATGAACTACACAATGATGATCCAATTGTAAAAACACTGGAAAGAATTCTACAATATAATATTGAATTAGTTAAAGAAGAGATGGATGATATCGATGATATTGAACATAATGTTGATCCATTGAAGCTTGACCTTCCCGAAAAAACCGTATTTATGTATAACCGTGACCTTATTTCAGAAGAATCCATTTGGAATATTTGGGTTATATCATCTCTGGTTTGTAATTTTGAAGAAGGATCAGGGATACTTCCAACTTCTAAATTCAATAATTTCCGCGGATTCCAGAAACTGGGAATCAATGCAGGTGAGCCGGCTAACTATAATTTTGTGCTTTTCTATGGTGAATTGCCTTGTGAAGAGCAGAAGAAACGCATAAAAAATAGTAACTTTATCGTATCTGTTAATACACATATTGATGACGCAGATTCTTCTCATTTGCTCTTGCCCAAAGCATCATATCTGGAACTTAAATCAACTTCAATTGCTGATGATGGTAGAACTTCCAAATTTAAAAATCCAAAAAAATCAACTATCCATAACAAGCTTCTTAAGACATTTAAAAAAGCCGGATTACTAACTGCGCAAGAAGCTAAGATTTCATTCTGGAATAAAAAAGCTCAAATATTCTTAGCAAAGAAAGAAAAAATAAGAAATTTATCCAATCAAGAACTTCTTGATTTCCTATACACTGTTGAGCATATGCAATTCGATGCGCCTAAACAGGCTAGTATCCAAAAAAAGCGAATAACCAAACTTAAAAAAATGGCTAAATAATTTTACTCAAAAAATCGGGGGTGGAGTTATCCACCCTTTTTTTTGCTTTAACCCGTACTATAAAATAAATTACTTGCATAATTTGATTATTATATTTATTTAACAACAAATTAATTTATAAAGGTATTATATGCGTTATTTTTTGGTAATCATGGCTATTGCTTGTACGATAAATTTGTTATCAGCAAGTACGCGAATTGATAGTTTAGAAGTATATTTGAAAATAATCGACCAAAATGAAAAGGTTGTAATTTTAAATGAACTATCACAAGCATATCAAGAAATATCAGCGCGTAAAAGTATTGACTATGCCCATTCAGCTCTTCAAATCTCTCAGGAATCCGGTATTAGAAAAGATATCGCTGAATCTCTTACAAATCTAGGCTCTGCATATTACTATCTCAGCAACTTTAAAAAAGCTGTGGAGTTTCATACAGAAGCTCTCGAGATATATCAACAACTGACAGATAAAACTGGAATGCTGAAAGCTAATAACTTTATTGGACTGGATCATGAAAAACTTGGAAATTACAATAAAGCACTAGATTTCTTCCTCATCTCATTGAAGCTTAGTGATGAAATCAATGATCAACATGGTATTTCCTCGGGACTTAATAACTTAGGAAATCTTTACCACTCATTGAATAATTACGATAAGGCACTTGAATATTTCCAACGAGCACTTGAAATTGAAAAAGATAGTGGGAATAAGAAAGCAATTTCCACTGCTTTAAATAATATTGGAATCACATTTGCTAATCGTGGAAATTTTTCAGAATCATTGAAATATTATAATCAGTGTTTGGAAATCGAGCAAGAACTTGGAAATATTAAAGGGATTTCATCAGTTTTAAATAACTTGGGAATTGTTCACGAAAAATTACAAGAATATGATAAAGCATTAATCTATTTTAAAAGATCTCTCGACTTGATCTTAGAAACCGGAAATCAATACGGAATTTCTGATACATTTACTAATATCGGCAAATTGCAAATATTAATGAATAATATGTCAGATGCATATGCAAACATTAGCCAAGGTCTTAAATTCGCATCTGATATTGGTGCACAACAACTTATCATGAACGGATATCTTGCATTATCAGATTTCTATAAAGCAAATGAAAACAGTGAAGAATCCCTTCGTTATTTTAGACTTCATTCAAAAATTAAAGATGAAATTTTTAGTGAGGAAATGACTAATAAGATCACAAATATGCAAGCAAAGTTTGAGATGGGCGAAAGAGAACATGACATCGTCCAATTAGAAAAGAATAATCAGATAATGGAGCTGCAGGCTGAAAAGAGAAAACTCTATTTATTGTTACTTTTCGGTAGTCTTCTCATGGTTACAGGTTTTTCATTAATAATTCATAAACGTTATAGAAATAAACAAAATAATAATAAAATACTACAAAATGAGATTCTTGATCGAATGACAGCAGAGAAGAGATTAATTAAGAGATTGCACATAGAAAAGGTGATTACAAAGATATCATCTAGATTTATCAATGTCTCGGATTTCGATATTGCTATTAATGATACACTGAAAGAGATTGGTGAAATGTGCGGCGCAAGTCGTTCCTACCTGTTTTTGCTAGATCAAAATAAAGACACACTTGATAACACCCATGAATGGTGTGATAAAAATGTACAACCGGAAATAAGTAATCTTCAAGATATTCCCGTCGATACATTACCGTGGTGGATGAGCAAATTAGAGAATGATGAAGTGATTCATATTTCTAATGTCTCTAAAATGCCAATTGAAGCACAAAAAGAAAAGAAAGTACTAGAAGAACAGAATATTAAATCTTTATTAGTGCTACCATTAATATCTGCTAGTAACTTGATCGGTTTTATGGGATTTGATAATGTGACAAAAGCCGAAGAGTGGAAAGAAGAAGAGCTTTCACTCCTTAAGATTTCTACTGAGATACTTGGTATCTATTTTGAGAAAAAAGAGATCGACACTAAATTAGAAAAAGCTTATTTTGGATTAGAAAAACGAGTGCATGACAGGACTAGAGAATTAGCAGAAACTAATCACGAACTTCAAGTTGAAGTTACAGAAAGAAAAAGAATTGAGATTCAACTTAATGATAGTTTCATCAAGTTGAAAAAGGCTATTGAGGAAACTATAAATGCATTCATCTCAGCAGTTGAAATTCGTGATCCTTATACCGCAGGACATCAGCTTAGAGTTGCAAAATTAAGCTGTGAAATTGCCAACGAAATGAATTTGAATAAATTGCAACTTGATGCAATACGAATAGCTGCCATTCTTCACGATATTGGTAAAATCTATATTCCAAATGAAATTCTTTCTAAACCATCTGCTCTCACAGAAACTGAATTTAGCGTGATCAAGAATCATCCTTTAGCAGGTTATGATATTTTAAAAACCATAGATTTTCAAATGCCAATTGCAAAAATTGTATATCAACACCATGAAAAACTTGATGGTTCAGGCTATCCGCAAGGTCTTATTGGGAATGAAATAATGCTTGAGGCCAGGATCGTGAATGTTGCTGATGTTGTTGATGCTATGATCTCCCAACGCCCTTACAGATCTTCACAAGGTATTGATGATGCACTTGAAGAGATAAAAGTGAATGCAGGGATACTATATGATCCGGAAGTAGTGGATGTTTGTTTATACATTTTCAATGAAAAGGGATTCCAATTCGAAGAGATCAAAATTAGAACTGCTCCAAGATAAATTCTTTTTTGTTGACCCAGTTTATTAATTAAATTTAGGTTACATAGATACTTAAGACCAGATGGAGCATTATGGAAAAGATCGTGAATGCACTCATTGCAGCAATAGAAATTTGGGATCCCTATACTGCCGGACATCAAAAAAGAGTTGCAACTATTTCACTCGCTATTGCAAGAGAGATGGGGTTTGAGCAGGAACAATTAGATGTTATGAGAATTGCAGCAATTCTGCATGACATTGGTAAGATCAATCTTCCTGCTGAAATATTATGCAAACCCGGTAAATTGGCTGAATGCGAATTTAATCTTATAAAAATCCATTCTAAAGCTGGTTATCAGATATTAAGAAAAATAAATTTCCCAGATAGGATCGCTGAAATAGTTTACCAACATCATGAAACTTTAGATGGAAAAGGATATCCACGTGGGCTTATGGGAGACGATATCTGTATTGAAGCCAGAATATTGCGTATTGCTGATGTTGTTGAAGCAATATCTGCTAACAGACCTTACAGACCTGCAGGTGCAATTGAAGACGCTTTAAAAGAAATTGAAGATGATCCTGATGGCAAATATGATACAGTTATTCGTGATGTATGTTTAGATCTCTTTAGAATTAAAAACTTTAAAATCAAAGATATTCAAATGCGAGATGCTGAGAGAACAGTTAGTTGAAGAAGTATTTGAAAAAAATATTTAAGGAAAAATAATTGGAACCGATCTACCTTGATTATAATGCGACCACGCCCATAGACACTCAAGTTGCTGATGCTATGATGCCATTTTTGAAACAAAACTTTGGAAATCCTTCCAGCTCTCATTGGTTTGGAATTATTTCTAGAAAAGCTGTTATCAAAGCCAGAAAACAAGTTGCAAAACTTATAAATTGCAAACCGGATGAAATAATATTCTCAAGTGGCGGTACCGAATCAAATAATTATGCGTTAAGGGGATATGCTTTTGCCAATCGTCATAAAGGAAACCATATTATCACATCTGTAATTGAACATCCCACTATAATTGAAGTTTGCAAATACCTGGAAAAACACAATTTTAAAGTAACCTATCTTCCAGTAGATAAAAATGGATTGGTCTCAGTTAAATCTGTACAAAAAGCTATTACACAAAATACTATTCTGATCTCAATAATGCATGCTAATAACGAAGTAGGCACGATCCAGTCAATAACAGAAATTGCAGAAGTTGCAAACGAAAATGGTATCTGCATGCATACGGACGCAGCTCAATCTATAGGGAAAATATCGGTAGATGTTGCAAAACTTAATGTTGATCTACTTACCATTGCGGGACATAAAATTTATGCACCTAAAGGCATTGGTGCACTTTTTATTAAACAGGATATAAAACTTGAAAAATTGATGTTTGGTGCCAAGCAGGAGAATGATCGGCGGGCAGGTACAGAAAATGTTCTTGAGATTGTCGGTTTGGGGAAAGCTTGCGAGATTGCTAAGCAGAATCTTTCTGATAACTATGAACATCTAAAGGCAATGCGTGATAGATTATGGAATGGATTAGTTAATAAGATCCCGGACGTAAGATTAAATGGACATCCAGAGAAAAGATTACCTAATACTTTGAATGTAAGCTTCTTGAATATGAATGAATATTTCCAACTTTCTCTGTTTCTTGAAGTTGCAGCTTCTACCGGAGCAGCATGTCATTCTAATATTACTTCACTCTCTTACGTTTTAGAAGCTATGAATGTACCGGTAGAATATGCTATGGGAACTATCCGTTTTTCAACCGGTAAAATGACAACCAAGAATGAAATTGATGAAGCTATAAAAAAAATAACTGAAATATATAGTACTCAGATACGATAACAGGTAGCAACTTTGGCAATTTTGAATATTGAAATAAAAGCAAAATGCAATGATCTCGAAACGATCCGCAATATACTCACAGAAAAAAAAGTCTTCTTCAAAGGAACTGATAACCAGAAAGATACTTATTTTAAGGTTAAAAACGGACGCCTAAAAATGAGAGAAGGCAATATTGAATATAGCCTTGTTCATTACGATAGAGAAGATATTTCCGGACCCAAACGTTCTGATGTTCTTTATTATCATCCCAGAAAAGAAGACCTGGTAAAACAGCAGCTTTTAAAAGCGATCGGTACTCTTGTTGTTGTAAATAAAAAAAGAGAAATATACTATATTGATAATATAAAATTCCATATTGATGAAGTTGATGAACTGGGTAGCTTTATAGAAATTGAAGCTATTAATAAAACTGGAAATATCGGAGCAGAAAAACTTTACGAACAATGCAAAGAATATCTTTCATTATTCCAAATTAAAGATGAAGATCTGATAAATAATTCTTATAGTGATATGTTAATGAAAAAAGATTTGGAAATTGTTGAGGGAACAATAGAACAAGCTGTGGAAATTTCTAAACAGATTCCTGAATTTGATGATCCTTATGAAACAGGTGAATATGAGAATAGATTAAAAAATAGAATACAGCTCATTCTTATCGCATATTTGAAAGGGAAACCTGCCGGGTTTAAGGTTGGTTATCAAATTGATGAATATTTCTATTCTTGGATGGAAGGTGTAATTCCTAAATTTAGGAAAAATAAGATAGCTACAGAATTAGCGTATTTCCAACAAAGATGGGTTAAAGAAAAAGGGTTTAAGACAATTAAAATGAAAACACGAAATAAGCACAAAGCAATGCTCCAATTTGTATTGTCTGATGGATTCTACATTACCGGTTTCGAAAAACAGGATAATAGAGAAGAAAGCAGAATATTTCTGGACAAAGAACTCTAATCTTTTGATTTGCTACACAATGAATTAAATATAAAAGAGTGATGAAAATGAAAAATCTGAAAGTAATATTTATTTTAATATTGATCTTTGTAAGTATACATTTAGCTGCCGACAAGATGGAATATATCTTCGGCATAAATGCAGCTGCCTATTACCCTGAATATCAGAAATATAAATACGACGAACCTGTCTTTGGCATTCAAGCACAACTGGATCTATTTAATCTTATCGACAAAATGGGAATCGGTGGTGCTACATTTCAAAAAGTTTACTCGCTTGATGACAGATTCAGTTTATTAAGATCTTATAGTATTTACTTTCATGATTTCGCAAATTATTCAACTGAAGATTCCTATTTTACTTATGGATTTTACGGTGGCGTAAAACGTACTGAGATAAATTATGAAGATTACAAAACATCAAATGAGATGAGCACAACAATTCATAGAGCACTTTTAGGTTTTCGTTTTGCTTCCGAGAAATGGGGACTGGATATCAGTTGGACACAAGCCGAGAACAGAAAACCTATTTTGGTATATGAACTTAAATTCCGTGATTCAAGAGGAATAATATTACACATTGGAAGAGTAAACCGAGGTGTTATAACCGGTATTAATTCTGAAATGTATGTTCTTCTCGGTTATGAATTTTTCAAGTAGTTCATGAAAGATCTTTCCATCTCTGCCCTCAGTGCAAACCTTTACGCAATTCCTATTGTCTTGATCTCGATCATTAGCCTTGTCTACCCATTTGTCTTAATTTGGAACTGGCAAACCTTCACCCAAGGTTTTCTTTCACTCTACATGGCTCTTCCCTATTTTATTACAGCATTTATTATGGGTACTTTTCTTCACGAAGTTCTTCATGCAATTGGATTTCTTATCTTTGGCAAGATTAAGATCAAGCAAGTTCAAATTGGAATAAAATGGAAATATCTCACACCCTTTGCACATTGCAGAATTCCGCTTAAAACATCTGTTTATCGCATTGCTCTACTTCTACCAGCAATTATATTAGGAATTGTTCCTTCTATAATTGCTCTAATTTTTGGAAAGAGCTGGCTACTAATTTATGGAATTCTGTTCACGGTTTTAGCTGGTGGAGATTTTCTTGTTTTATGGATCATCAGGAAAGTTAGATCTGACGCATTAGTAAAAGATCATCCCGAAAGATGCGGATGTTATGTTGTTTAGTAACATTTCCCTGTTATATTTAACGTTTCAGATTTCTTGTCATCCTCAGCTTGACTGGGGATCTTAGATTCCCAATCGTAGTTAGGAATGACAGGGCATTGAACTCGACTCGAAAGATTCGTCGAGTCGAAGTAAATTATTAATAAATTTCGAGTCGTTGTTCCTTACGACTCGATAAATAATTCAATCCCGTTTCTTCTTAAAATAATCTAAAACTCCTAACGACATTAACACACCAATTGCAGCGAAGACAACTCCAAGAGTTGTTAATGTAATTGCAAAAATGCTTTGCTTTCCAATTAAAAATTGTCCTATAATGCTTAATGTAAGTCCGATTGCTGTAAACTTGAGTGCATTTAATTTATTGATCTTTATTTTCATTATTAACCCTCAAAAGAAAATTTAAAAGTATATTTCATTCAGGCAAGAAAAAAGGACAGATTAATATCTGTCCTTTTGTTATTTTAGAATGTCCGATTCTAAAGGCTACTCCACATAAATCCTGATCGTTGTTGGTGGTTTATTATCCTCTTCCACTTCCATATTGAATAGATCTCCCACTTCACCGCTGGAAACCATATCCATTATCTCTTTCCAATTAATTGAAGAGAAATCAAAATTAGTACTTTCGAGGTGAGCATCGAAATTTGCATTTCTAGGAATGAAATTCATCCCTATCTGAGCAAGCTTTACCGGAATGGAAAGATTCAGTTTTGGTTTTTCACTCCCTTCCTGCGTGATGAGAATGTGTAGTTTTCTACCCAACTTTGAACTTACAGGTTTCGGATTCAATGCTTCTAAAAGTTTCGCTGCATCTTCGGCTGATATTTTGCCTTCTGCCACCATATTTATAATTCGTTTCTTCTCTTCCATTATCTACCTTCCATTGCTGCTATCAGCTTCTCTGCTTCATCTGCTGTGATCTTTCCATCCGCTAACATCTGCAGGATCTTTAACCGGCTGCGTTCATCAACCTCATTTTGTTCCTGTTCGGAAAGCGATTGTTCTTTAGCTTTTTCCATTACTTTGGAAATCCCATCACTTATTTTTTCTTCAACTTTTTCCTGGAATTCCTCACTGGAAACAGTGGTATATATATTCTTGATGTTATCCTGTACATCTTCCATTACTTCTGTCATGATGTTTTTCATATCCGGCATATTGATATTTTTTATCTTCTTTTGTGCTTTCTCAATTTTTTTGATGATCTTTTTCTTATCAAAATATTCTTCGGGAATGTTATCCATTATATCAGACATAAATGACATATCAAATTTGAAGTTACCACCCTTCATCGGATGATTCATCAAATTGATGCTTCCCATTTGGTTTTTCGCCGATATTTCTACCTTTCCGGAACCTTGAACCATATTCAATTTTTTCTCATTACCAATGTTAAGTCCTTGCTCAAGACCATTGTAATCACCTTTTAAACCAACATGAAATCTACCTAATTTGTTAATCGCTTCAATTTTATAGGGAACTTCTTCAGGGATGATCAGGTGGATCTTGCCATGTTTATTTTCAAACTTGAACTGCCCTTTTTCGATAGGAGTGAATTCATAATAAATACTGCCATTCTGGTTTGTTATGCTCGCTTTAGCAAATTCTGCTTTCAGAACCCGAACAGCTCCATTTTCATTGATCAAATCCAGATTCCCCTTGCAATCAATTATTTTGGGAGAGCCATTTTCAGATCTTAAAATGATGTCCCCTTCACAATTTTTCATTTTCACAGCACCGTTCTCTGTCTTCAGGTTTGTATTACCATTGCAATCCAAAAGTTTGATCGCTCCATTTTCAGTTTCACAAATCAGTTCACCATTCACGTGATCCATCTTGATTACACCATTTTCTGTAGTTATTGTTTGAACAGCATGCCGGTTTTCAATCGAAATGCTACCATTTTCTGATTCACCGATTATTTTCGTAACGTGAGGAACCCTCAGCTCAAGTTGAGAACTTATATGCCGTATATTTTCCAGTTCATTTAATTCGATGCTTAAAGTGTTTTTCTTTCCAATATATTTTGCTTCTACGATATCTTCGATCTTAACTTCCTTTTCATCATCTTGTTCGAAATCGAGTTTTATAAAAAATTCTGATGTTTCTTTTTCCCAGCCGATAACTTTTAATCCAAAATTTTCCGATTCAAACTCAACTACAAGATCGTGTTTTGTTTCAAACTCATACGTTTTTTCCAGGTTTATCATCTTTAACTCCTTTCTTTTAATTTTGCTATTGCTTCATCAACCGTCAGGTTGCCTTTTTCGATGTCGTTCAATACATCTTCTGATAATCTCATTTTAGGTTCTTCCTTACCCTTACATAAAACATGCGTAACCTCTGCCAGTCGGTTCTTAACTGTGGGATAAGAAATTCCTAAAGCCTTTTCAACGATCTTGATATTGCCCTGTGAACAAACAAAGATCTTCACAAATTCTTGTTGAACAGGTGACAAAAGTGATAGATCACCGATCCCGAATTTTCC
>JAUVKM010000163.1 GCA_030596265.1 Candidatus Cloacimonadota bacterium | reverse complement strand
TCACCTGCCGGAGTTGGTGTGATAGCTGAAACCAATATAAGTTGTCCATCAGATCGATCTTTTAATTTCTCTATCGCTTCAAATTTTATCTTAGCTTTGTAATCTCCATATAATTCAATATCATCAGCAGAAAGACCGATTAACTCGGCTATTTCTGTGATCTTTTTCATTTTTGTACTTTGTGCAATTTCAATATCGGATAGCATAGAACACTCCCTTTTCTCTCCCAATAAACACGCGAAAATCACGAAAGAATAAACTTTCTGTTTATGGATACTTCTCTATTTTAAATTTTTTCTATTTCTTTTTTGTACCAAAATATTTCATAAATTGAACTCGTTCATAAAGAACATTATTCATTCCAGATGATTTACTCAATTTCCCCCGAAATTGGTCAATGGATTCATAATTGTGTTTTTCCATCCAATCCAGGATTTCATGTAGAGATTTCTCGATGATCTCAGCAGAATTGATATAGACAGAAGACACCATTTGCATAGCAGTTGCACCTGCCAGAAGAAACTTGATTGCATCCTTCCCATTGTGAATTCCAGTTGTAGCACACAAGTCACAATCCACCAACCCATTCATAATCCCTATCCAACGAAGAGTATTAGACATATCATCAGGAGTACTGTAAAAATTGCCTCCGACAAGTTCTTCTTTTTCAATATCTATATCAGTATTATAAAATCTGTTAAATAGAACCATCCCTTTTATATCGGTATGAGAAAATCTTTGCAAAGTATTGGCCAGATTATCGAAATAATGACTGATTTTTATTGAGACAGGAATTGAAATTTCTTTAGTAACTTTTTTTATGATATTAAAATATATATTCTCATTATCTTTACCCTCCATTTTTGGATCGGACGGAAGTAGGAAAATATTCAGTTCCAAGGCATCTGCACCGGCACGTTCAATGTCTTTAGCAAATTCTGTCCACTCGGCAGAACTCATACAATTAATACTAGCAATAATTGGAATATCCACTTCTTGTTTTGCATCTTTAATTAGTTGCAGATAATTTCCTAGAATATGCTGCTTTTCAAAATATTTTTGATAATCATACATTTCGGTATGACCATGAATCGGATTGTAATCACCCATGCTTTGATTCACTTCCATCATTATTTGTTCTTCAAAAAGTGATTTTAATACGATAGCCCCGGCTTTTGCCATCTGCTTAATAGAATCCAGATTGCCGGTTAGACCACAGGAGCCTACAATAATCGGATTTTTTAATTCAAGCCCCATATACATTGTTTTTAAATCTGCCATTATTCCTCCAAAAAAATAAGATATTAGTTTTCCTTTAAAACATGTTCGTCGTAAAGTGCTTCAAACTGTAATTTGTGCTCAGCTTCTTCAGCAGCCAATTTCAAGAATAGAGTCTCAAGTTCAGTACCGGGAAAATTCCCAGCCATATTTGTATAAAGTTTTTGAGCTTGTTCCTCTTTTTTCATTGCGATTATGAGAATATCCTGGTAATCCATATCCGTAGATGGTTCCACATCAACAAGATACTCACTAATATTTAAATTTGTTACTTCATTAACAACGATATTCTGCATACCCTTCTTTCTGATGTTTTTCAAAACAATAACATGACCTCTTTCCATATCCTCGTACTCTTTCAACATTTTTTTCTGTGCTTGAAATTTCGATTTTGTTTGTAATTCTCGATAAAATACCACAGCATTTTTTTCACCTTGAATAGCAAAATCAATCACTTCATTGAACTTTTCTTTTGTCATAATAACTCCTTATCTACAATTTTTATTTCATTATCCTAAAGCTACATCTAACGTCATCATTACAGCAAAGCCTAACATGGCACCAATAGTAGCAACGTCAGTTTTCCTATCCAATTGTGCTTCAGGAATTAGTTCCTCTACAACAACATAGATCATAGCACCTGCAGCAAAAGATAATGCATAAGGTAAAATTGGTCGCATCAAAACAACAGTAACGGCACCGATAACACCGGCAATTGGTTCTACAATACCAGATAGCTGTCCATACAAAAAACTTTTCCCGCGAGACAAACCTTCTCTTCTTAAGGGTATACTAACTGCCGCACCTTCTGGAAAGTTTTGAATACCAATTCCTATTGCTAAACCGATAGCACTTAACAAAGTTACCGAAGAAAGATTTGCAGCCAAAGCACCAAATGCTACACCAATAGCCAAACCTTCTGGGATATTGTGCAATGTTATAGCTAGAACCAACAGCACACTTCTTTTCCAGTTTGTATGAATTCCTTCAGCTTCGTCATCCGGGAAACCCAAATGCAAGTGTGGTATCAGCCTATCAGCAAGCCACAGAAAAACACCACCCAAAAGGAAACCAATGACAGCAGGAAACCAAACAGGCATTGAACTCACTTCAGGTGTCATCTCTATAGCTGGTGCCAATAGTGACCAGAAACTTGCAGCAATCATCACACCAGCAGCGAAACCCAGCATACCATTCAAAAGATTCTTGTTAATTCTTTTAAAGAAAAATACCAAAGCCGATCCGGCAGCTGTCACAAACCAAGTGAATAGTGTCGCTATGAGAGCTTGGAGAACTGGAGATAAATTTGAAAACCATTCAAACATAAATGTAACTTTTATTAAATAAATATAAGTTGGAGTTGCGAGGATTTCCCGCAACTCCAATCTTTAGTTAATCAACCAGACTGAACAGATCTTTGCCTACACCGCATTCAGGGCATACCCAATCTTCCGCTAAATCATCAAATGCTACATTATCATTTTCCGCTGGATCATAGATCCAACCGCAAGCATCACATACATACTTTTGCATTTAATCCTCCTTATTCTTATTAGATTATTAATAATTTTCTGTGTGAACTTCGAAATAAGCCTGTGGATGTTTGCATACGGGGCACACTTTAGGTGCTTCAATCCCTTCATGAATGTAACCACAATTCAGACATTTCCAATAAACTTTTCCATTTTTAATAAAAACAGACCCGTTCTTAATATTAGCAAGTAAATTTTTATAACGTTCTTCATGCTTCTTTTCTACAGCAGCGATTCCCTCGAACATAGCAGCTATATCATTGAAGCCTTCTTCACGTGCATCTTTTGCCATATTTGGATACATTTCAGTCCATTCATAATTCTCACCATCGGCAGCAGCATTCAGGTTAGCAATAGTATCTCCTAGCTCACCCAAAGCTTTAAAATGAAGTTTGGCATGTTCCATTTCATTCATAGCAGTTTCTAAAAACAAATTTGATATCTGTTCGTAACCCTCTTTTTTGGCAACTTTAGCGAAATAAGTATATTTATTTCTTGCCATCGATTCTCCGGCAAACGCATCCCAAAGGTTTTTTTCTGTTTTTGTTCCTTTCAGTTCCATATTTTCTCCTTTACCTTAATTTTTTTTCAGTAACTTTCATTATATCCAAAACAATTTGTTTATTATCAGCCATTTCCTTCTGCAATAAAATTAGTTTTGGCTAATAGGCCCCTGCTTATTTGTTTTAGATCAACTCTTCCAAAGTCCGTGCAGATTGCACCATTCTCTTACTTCGATGATATCTTCTTTTTTTACAGGGAAGAATCCTTCGGGTTTATCATTTGGTTTCAATTCTAACCTGCAGACTTTATCTTTTCTCAGAACTTCGATGAATTTAATGTAATGATTTTCAAGCATTGGATGAGCTTGATTCTGACCAACTTTAACCAATACTCCACCTTCTACTTCTTGTACAAATGGTACATGCTTTTCTGTGGAAGCATCTTCTGTTTTAGCTTCCAATTTCTCCATTGGAACTCCACAACAAACAAGAGCTGGAGCACCTTCGTTTAAAACTTCTACCACATTACCGCATTTCTCACAGTAATAAACTTCTCTTAATTGTGTCATAATATCCTCCTTTTTATTATCATTTTTTTTAATTTGTAGGCGGTGTAAATATACGAGTTCCTAATTCATTATCTATCATCAACAAACCGTGTCCATTACCACCTAACATTTTCAGTTTCCCTACAATTGCATCCATCGAAGCCTCTTCTTCCACCTGTTCATCAATGAACCAGTTCAGGAAACTTTTAGTTGCATGATCGTTTTCTTCGATGGCTACATCCATCAATTCGTTAATAGATTTCGAAATAAACTGTTCATGCTTATAAGCCATTTCAAATATTTCTAAAGCTGATTTAAAATCAATCTGTGGTTTATTGATCTTTTCTAAAATAACTCGACCACCTCTTTCATTAACAAAATCATACATTTTCATCGCATGAAAACGTTCTTCCTGAACTTGAATTTTGAAGAAATTTGCAAAGCCAGACAAGTTTTCTGCATCAAACCAGGTAGCCATTGAAAGATATAAGTACTCAGAATACAATTCTTTATTAATTTGCTCATTAAAAATATTTTGTAATTTTTTTGTTATCATTTTTTCTCCTATTTTATCTGATTTTTGTTTTTCTTAAATATTTAAACTTTTATGTCTTTCAAGAATTTCATCAGCCAAATCATCTAAAGCATGAAAATCATTTTCTTCTGGGAATCCTTTCACCAGTACCGTAGATAATAGTTCCACTTTCAAGTTGCCAAGCATTCCAACTAATCGTTCTATCATTTTCCCACCCCAGCCATAGGAGCCAATAACCGTGGCAAACTTAGCTTTTGGTTTTAACATATTTGCTAAAAATGCAGCATAAGCAACCGATGGATGAGGACCTGCTAATACTGTCGGTGAAGCAATAACTATTGTAGCAGCGTCAACCAATTCAATTGCCAGTTCACCAATATCGGTAACAGTCAGGTTGAATGGCTTAACCACAATATCTCTTTTTATTAAGGCATCGGTGAGATATTCTACCATTCTTTGAGTACTTCCATGCATAGAAACATAGGGAATGACAACTTCATTTTTAACATTATCAGATGTCCAATCTTTGTAAGCATCGAGAATCAATTTTGGATTATCATAAATCTGACCGTGGCTTGGTGCTATCATATCAATTTCAATATCTTCCAATTTCTCCAGATGCTTAATAATATTTCTCCTGAAAGGCATCATAATTTCAGCATAGTAACGTTTGGCGGAATTGTAAACTTTGGCTTCATCTTTTACAAATAATTCGCTTGATACATAATGAGATCCAAGAAAATCACATGAGAAAAGAATATGTTCTTCAGGCAGGTAAGTTACCATTGTTTCCGGCCAATGAACCCATGGAGTCAGAAAGAATTGTAATGTCTTATCTCCGAGCGACAAGGTCTCTTCGTCCTGGATAATCAGAAATTTTTCATCAGGAATTTTCAACAGGTCTTTCAACATATTTTTGCATCTTTCGTTAGTTACAACTCTTGATTCAGGATATTTAGCCAGAACAGCAGGAATGCCACCAGAATGATCTTGTTCTGCATGATTTGCAATGATATAATCAATCTTTGAAACACCATGATTTGTTAAGTTATCAAAAAGTGTATTCAAGTTTTCCGGATCAACTGTATCAATTAAGGCTGTTTTATCAGATCCTTCCACAAGATAAGAATTGTATGTGGTTCCATCGGGCAATGGAATCAATTCATCGAAAAGTCGCCTATCCCAATGTTTTACTCCTATTGAAAAAACATTCTGTTTAACTTTTTGTATTGCCATTTTTTCCTCCATGTT
>JAUVKM010000001.1 GCA_030596265.1 Candidatus Cloacimonadota bacterium | reverse complement strand
TATCAGTAGGTTCCCAGATATCTTCTTTCAGGTCTGAGAAATATTGATGTTCAAATAAACAGTAAATCCCATTTCCAATTCCGATTGTATAATCGGTTCCTACGGTTGATAAGCGTGAATAATTTTTATCTTCTAAATTTTCATATACATTTATGCATGATTCTATCCAGAATCCTAATGTCATATCCCAGCGCAGATCAATACCATATTTTGTTTCTGTATCAAAAGTGAGTAAATCAGTTGGGCCATGATGAACAGAGATCCCCGCCTCACAATATTGGAAAGGATATTGAATTCTTCCACCGAATTCAAGATTATCTTCTTCATAAAAAAACTTACTAAACGAGGTTTCATTACGGTCTCCCCAGATTCCCCAAAACCAGATATTCGCGTTATTGATGAAGTAATATCTGCCTAGAATTGCTTTAACGCCTTCCGTAGTTTTGGTGGGATCGTGTGGATTGATATTATCAAACCATTGAAGAGAACGAAGAATTTGGGCAGGTCCAAAATTTATTTTTTGTAATCCTACTCTCAATTCAGATTGAGAAGTTGAATACCTAAGCCAACCTCTATACAATTCTCCAGTGATTTTAAAATCGCTATCGTTTGTGTTTTTATAACTCAAATTCAAATTGTATGAAAATTCTGTATCAATAATGTTATCATTAAGTTGATATAGATCTACAACGAGTTCCGGTTTATAATTTAATTCAAATTCTAGTTTATTTAGTTCATCATATACAGTGGCTGTAGATGTGATATGGTGTGTCACATTCCATTCAATACTATTGATCTGAATTGTAGTAAAAACTAATAAGCTAAATAAAACAATTTTTTTCATTTTGAACTCACATATGCGGTTTTAAAAGCATCGATAAATCCTTTGTCGAATGCCCGAAAAGAGTCTTGAGGAGCTCCCAGAATACGTTCTACAGATTTTTGATAGATCATAAAATGTTTATGCATCTCATCGATTTTTTCTGGATTTTCCTTTAATTGTAAAAGTAATTTTGCATTGTATTCGCTTAGACCGATCCCGAATAATAGAACTATCCTGGCAGTTGCTTGCGGATCATCAATATTAAATATACCTTCTTCTTTCCCTTGTTCGAGAATTACGGTCATTAATGGTAAAACATCCTCAACTGATTTACTGTTAAATTTATAACGGAGTAATAAATTGTTGTCGCTGTATAGCGCTTCAGTTATTGTCATTATGAAATCAATATTCTCTACTTTATAATTACCGGATTCTATATACATTCCATTAAGTTTTTCAATTGCAGTCAAATTAGGGTCATTAATTATTTTTTGAATTATAGAGATAATATTTTGTGTAAATTCTTCTGCAAGACAGTCGAGTAACTCCTCTTTAGATTTGAAGTAGTGATAAAAAGCTCCTTTGGAAATTCCTAAAGCTTCGATAACCATATTCACTGAAGTGTTTGTATAGCCAATTTTATAAAAGAGTTCTTGGGCTTTATGTAAAATTTCCTTACGTCTTTCTTCTGCCTTTTTAACTATCCTAGCCATATATGTTACATCCTTACATTTTACTGACCGACCGTCGGTCTATTTATTGAAAATGTAATATTCTTGTAAAGCTTTTTTTATAATTTATACATCCATTTCTAGATGCCAGTATAAGTTTTCAGCGAGTTTGTCATTTTGTTGCAAGAGGTTTGGCATTTTTGAGTTGCAGCGGTTTGTCATTTTTCAATTTTCGACTTGGGTTTTGAGGGTGATCTCAAAGCTAAAAGTTGCAGCAGTTTGTCATTTTTATGCCAAACCCCTGCAACTTTTTAAAGGTAAAATTGTCTATAAAGTGTATGCAGTTCCAGCTAGATAGTAGAACAGTTCAAAACCTTGCAGCCAGCTTGCCGATTTCATTGTCTTAGCCGTTTTGATGTTATACTTAACCTCAGCCGTTACTTCCATTCTGATATAGATACGTTGATTGCCATGTTGTATCTTTTTGACAAGTCCCCAGTCCTCGAATATCTTCAAATACTTATGAACCGTATTGATACAGACTCCGGTAGCGGATTTACAGGATGAAGAATCAAAGGAACCACTACAGTTATAGATATACTGCTCGATCTTATCACGGTGCTTGGCTGTATTATCCTCAGTTCTCAGACTCATTCCTTTGCTCCCAGGAGTGCTGTAAGCTCATCATTGTTCTGAATGATCTCGGCATGGTTAATGATCTTGATCAGGTTGCGCATATTACCTTCGGACTTATGTACGATCAGATCGATATTGGTATCATTAATATCTATCTCACAGACATCCTTTATGGTTTTAGAGATATCTGCTTTATCATTAGGCTGAAATTGGAGTGTATAAGCCCAACGATTAAAGAAGTAAGGTGATATTTGTTTTATGTCATTGTAAGTGTTCTGCATACCGATACAGATGTAAGTTCCGATAGTATCATCGGCAATGTCTCGGATAGCATCAAGGATATGTATTCGCTTCATGGCATAATCAATTTCATCGATAATGATCACCGGAGGTTTATCATATCCTGTATTGATCGTATCCTTTAATATCTCAAATAAACTATAAGTATTCTTATAATACGGAATTCCTTGAGTTTTACCGAGATTTTCATAAACTTTCTTGATCATAGCGATCAAAAAATCTTTTTGACGCATGGTACTATACAGTCTCATAAAGATAAAACCATTCTCAGCTGCGAATTTTTCACCGAACCAGGTCTTGCCGATCCCCCAGATACCATAGATAAGCATTAAACCAGTTTGCCGGATCACATCACGCTTTCTCACACGGTCTATATACTTCAGGGCTGTCTGTACATTCTTCGTCTCTGAACATACATTTTTCATCTTCTCCTCCTATCCTAATCCTAATGTTTTGATATCAGTATCTAATTTTCTTACTTTCTTTACTTTTACTTCTTCGATTTGTTTGGGATTGTCTCCCCGCTCGATCATCACCTCATCCATTGTTTTGATCTTAGCCGGAATTTCGGGTTTTACATTATTAAATAGATTTGTTCCTTCACTGACCGATTCTATGAACTTATGATCATCTTTCTGGATATTGGATAATGTTTTGAGTGCCTGCTCTTTGGTTTCTCTAACGATTCGGTTCTGATATGCTATCCCTTTCTTAACCTGCTTTTCAGTTAACTCTTTATTCTCAGATAAAGTTATCATCGGATGTACCTTCTCATTAGGTCTGGCAGTACAGATGAATTTACCGTGAATATTATAGACTTGGATAAAGCTGATATTATTGGGATCGTATCTGAAATACATTTTTTCTCTGATATGATCAGCCAGGTTAGGATGCCAGTAGTTCTGCTTTAAGAATGTTATGCCGTTCCTGTTAACCAGTTTCAGATCATGCTTCAGCATCAGAAAATCTAACTCTGAAGGTGAGATCCTGCGTTCTTTAGGACAGGGATGAGCTAGATAGATCTCTTCCGGAGTTTTACCGTTCAATCCTTTATGAGCCTGTTTGTGATAGAAATTGTTTATATAGTAACTTATCAGAGATTGTGCTTCGGTATAGGTGAGAGGTCGCTCATCAACCAGTTTCTTCATAAAAGATTCGTTACGTTGCATATGGGCAGGTTTATCAGATATGCTTGCTCCTACATAGCCGTCTAAGTACCTTTCAAAAGCATTATTGAAAGTCTTGAACCAACGCTCAATGATCTTAGCTCTGGCATTATAAGCTCGAGCAAATATCTCTTTAGTTCCCAATCTTTGGAACATACCACCCAACAGATCTTCCAGATCTGGATAATTAGAACTCTTGCTTCCGGTAAAGTACTGGGACTTGAATGCTTTCCCATTATCTATATAAACAACTCTTGGAACTCCACCGTAATTTATAAAAGCATTTCGATAAGCATTAGCAATATTTTGAGTATCTTCTGTAGTTGCAATAGATCCACCTACTATCATTCGACTGGCCCAGTCCATGACAGCTACAAAGATCATTCTTTTCGCCTTTCCCGTTTGAGGATCAAGAATAAGGAAGTTAAGTGTATTGCCGTCTGCTATAAATACATCACCCGGCATTAGAAGAGATGAATCTCTCTCAATATATTTTATCAGATTATTTCTGAGGTGAGTCTCTCCATTACGCAGGAGATCGACTATGCGTTTATTGTTCTTTTCATATCTCTGCATCCAGCGTCTTAAGGTTGCAGGAGATGAGGGAGAGTTGATATCACCTTTGAGTGCTTTTGTCTTGAGTGTGTTGATAATAGTGCCTATATAGACTTTACCTTGTTTCAAATAGTATTTCAAGAGGTAGTTCTCTTCTGTTTCCGTAATGGTAACTGCCCCGGGTCCGACCGAGTAGCTGGGAACCAGATCAAGATAATCGTATCCACCTTTTTTATACTTACCAATCCAGCGCTGTAGTGTACGCAGTGAAACAGTCTCATCAGCTTTATAGTTATGCAGTTCGGTAACGATATCACCAAAATTGTAGAGCTCGACCGTGCGCTTATATGCCTCTGTTTTACTGATGGAAGCTTTGACCGTCAGATCAAGGGCATATTTACATAGTTGAGCTCTTAGTTGCCCTATCCTTTTATAGGAGTCCGGAACTTCCGGTTCGGGTCTGGGATTATAGTCAGGCTGGAACAGTATATCACGTTGCTGTTTTTGCAAGCATAATCCGGAAGTAGGAGCGGGGACGGGTGACGAGTCCGCCCCCTTGTGGTTGAGTTCCGGTTTATTTTCCTGTCCGGTCAGGGTTATGTCGTTATTGTCGTTATAAATTTGAGTGTCGTTATTCGGATTGTTAATGTCGTGATTCGGTTTTTTTAATAACGTCACCGTGTCGTTATTTGTCGTATTAATGTCGTTATTAATTGGAGAGGAAATTTCTTTTTTTGCTTCATCCGTGTCGTTATTGTCGTAATAGATTTGAGTGTCGTTATTCGACCAAAAAATTTTGTATGTGGTTCCGCTACGACCTCTACTGGTAAATTCTTGAACTTTCCCATCATAATAACCATTCTTAATTCGTCTCTGTATCGTTCTTACGGAGACTTCTTCTCTCTTTGCTACATCCGCTACACTCAACCACATATTTACTCCTATTAAACTCTTGGGAAAATCCACAAAGTAGTGAGTTTTTCGAATAGTTCAAATCTGCCCGGTAACGGCTCTAAATTATAAAAAGGTCTAATCCTCGTAATATCCGTTTTCGGTCTCTGTGATTCGTTTTTGGGAGTTAAACTCTTAAAGTATCTTTCTACTACTCCTGGCTTATAGGGGATAGCTTTCACCACGTTAATATTCAGTCTTTTGAATAATCCTTCGTTATTACTGGATCTTATATTTGTATTACTCATGATTTTTCCTCGACTCTTGATCCGTCCGGATTATATCCCAGATTATCAAGTGCCTTAACGACCAGGCAGTCGATCTTAGGCATGTTCTTTCCCGGTAAATATTGTCTTATTGTTCCGTAGTTAATACCGGCAAATTTACAAAACTCCTTTTGACTTTTGAAATGACGTATTATAATGCATTTCAGCTCATTTTTGTTAATATCATTAGCTGGTGGTTTTTGTTTAACTCTTGACATCTTTTATCCTCCTTATACTTTTTTCCCGTTCGCTATTGGGAACAAAGAAAAGGTACGTAGTGTAACTTGTCAAATAAAAAAAAGTACAGAGAGTAACTTTTATGATTAGTGAAAGGCTTAAACTCCTCAGAAGTAAGGTACATAAAAGTCAAAAAGAATTTGCTGAATCATTAGGCATAAAGCGTTCTGGTTACAGTCATATTGAAAATAATAGACGTGAAATATCAATGAGGGTTTTGCACGCTGTAGTGAAGGCTACAAATTGTAACATTAACTGGCTTCTCACTGGAGAGGGTAGAATGTTTAAGGCTGAATTTGAACGCAATATACAAACTTTACACGTAGAATCAGATATTGCAGCTGGTGATTCTGTAAGAATGAAGGGTCCCGGATTCGGTGGTGTGTCATTAGCTTCACCATTAGTTAATAATGTAGATGATTATCATTATTACAGGGTTAATGGTCGTGACATGGAACCTAAAATCTGTAATAATGACTTTATTATAATAGAAAAGGATACAAACTGGACTGATAAAAAAGGTAAGATTTGTGCTGTTAATATCAAAGGTAAACCTAATTTGAAAATAGTGACGTATAATCCCGAAAACGATAAGATAATTCTATCAACTAATAAGCTCGGAGATCAACCAGATATAATTGATCCAAAGCAATTGGATACAACTTTAATTGGAAAATTATACTCAATGTATAGAAGTGGAAAATAGGGTAGAAATACAATCATGATCTGCAAAAGACAACATTTTAATTCATTCTGATTAAACAAAATAGCAATACAAGTTACCCAACCATAAATATTATTTTCTCTAATCTTTTAGAGTGTTTATTGTTTATCAGGATTGATGATGCTAAGTTGGAATTATAAAATATTATAATGGAGAAAGTAATGAATTACTATGCACTTGTAGATTATGAATTAGAGAATCCAAAAGACAAAGGTATTTGGGAAAAAATAGCAGTTTATTTAGAAAAAATCCACCAACAAGAGCCTAAGTTTGAATGGTCAAGAATCAGTAAGATATCTACTACATGGGAAGTAATATGTAATGTAGACGATAAAGCTTTAGCAAAAAACCACATAATTTTTAAATTGCATAAGGTGGAAAAGCTTTTCAAAATCGATGTAAAATATGCTATCCAATTATGTACTGACCCTGTTATCAAGAGTTAGTGATGGAAAATATAACCAAAAAGTTCTTTTAGTGACTTCCAGAGATAGTCTACTAAGACTGGTTATGGAAAACTAAAGATAATAATTGTTTTTACTTTTTCTATTTACTCTTCTATTTTGAAATTCTGACAAGCTTATTTGAGTTTTTAGAATTAGATCATCCGGAATTTGTAATTTATCTTTTATTAGTTTTGTAGCTAAATCAACTGCTTCTTCCCTTTGATGATTTGAAATATTTTTCGATATTTGTTCATATTCTTTGTCGATATTGTCATCACATTTAAACACAATTGAATTATATAATGAACCGGGTTCTATCTTTAAAACACCACTACCATAAATCTTTGAGAATCTCTCTAAAGACAGGAGACCCGGTGCAGACAATAAGCTTATTTGAATCCATTTCTGTTCATTTTCGGAAAGATTCTTAAAATAAATTCTATGGATTGAATTTGTACATTGATATTTAGTATTAAAGATTAAAAAAGGAATATTCATACTTCTGTATGGGAAAAAAGCATCAGAAATGTTCTCCTTTTTAATATAAAACCAATGATTACGTAATTTTGAATGAGCTCTTAAATTAACATTCTCTTCTTTTCCAATATTAATATAATTAATAAATTTATCTTTGTTTTTTGGATGAATTATTAATAACTTTTTCTTAGGTTTCTGCTTTGTGTTTAATTCATTAAGTTCTTTTGTTGAAGTATAAATTGAAACTAATTGATTTGTATGAAATCCAATTTTCTTGGCTTCAGCATTAGTCTTGATAAAATATTTATTTGCTCCTGTGACTATTCCAATTCTAATATTAGCAACTTCTCTAAATTCTTGAAAACCATATTTTGATTTATAATCTTTAACAATCTCATCAACATTATAATCTTTACTAAAATTAATTGATCCTGATTCCCAACCATCTTTTTCTAATATTTTATAATTTATTTTATCATCAATATTTTTTGCGAAACAACAACTTATTGATTTTGTCTTGTTATCAAATTTTTTTAGCCACAGTAATATTATTCTCTCATCAGTATTAGTGAAATATCCATTTCCTAAAGCTACAACCTCAATCTCTTCAAACTTGTCATACAACCATTTTCTTAGATTTATAGAATAATCTGCTTGCAGAAATGACCATGGAATAATTGCACCTATATTGCCGTTTTTATGTAAATGATTTAAAGCTTTTATAAGGAAATAAACCCATAAGTCAGATTTTTTGTTTAATCTTACTTTATTTCTTTTAAGTAATTTATCAAATTGCTTTTTAATCTCAATATTGATATTTCTATTTCTAATATAAGGTGGATTCATTACAATGTTATCAAATTTATGTGTTTCAGAAAATTTAAAAAAATCCATTTTATATAACTGGGATTGTGGGATATTATCAATTTTCTTATTTACTGGATTTATGTCGCAACCAAAGAGTAAATTTTGATTAGATAACTTTGGGTATTTTTGATTTAATATGTTTTCTGTGGCTTCTAAAAGTGCACCATTGCCATAAGCAGGATCAAAATAAGTTACTCCACTTTTTGAAATCAAAGAATTTACTAAATAATCAGCCAAGAATAGTGGAGTATAATAAACACCATTCTTTTTATTGCTATTCAAATTTCTCACCATAGTAGAAATCACTTGTGAAAAGCTTTTTATCGCAACTTGACATCGAAAAAAACGAATTACAATTTTCAAAATATTTCTTTAAAATAAATTTCTCATTATCACGTATTAGACTTCTCCATTCATCTGTTTCAAGAATTTTTTCTACTTTGTCATCTTTAAATTGGATAAGAATGTTATGCAATAAAATTGAGAACGTTGTTGGTAAATAAAAAAATCTAGGTTCAGAAACCTCAGGATTCATATGAGAATTATCTAACTTTAGGGTTTTAATATATGGAGAATTTTCTCCGGGATACTGGAAATGGTATACAGGTTGCTTTGATTTTTGTTCTGAAATTAGATAGTCAAAGTGAAATCTTCTAATTAATTTATTGTTAGTTTTATCTCCTATACTTAATGAATAACTTATTTCATCATATATTAATGACGTCCTATTTTTTTTTGTGATTATTTTTACACCTATTATTATATGATATTTAATTTTGTTTAAGAAAATATCAAAACCATTTTCAAAATCAATTGGGAGATTAAATAATCTTTTTGGATTTTTCAACGATTCGTAATATTTATAAGCTGAAGAAGCAAAAAGCTCAAAAGAATCAGATAAACTACGGAGATTTGAATTTGCTCCTATCATCTTTAGAGCATAAATTTCATTTTTTTTTAAGTCAATTGGTTTTGGATAATCATCACATATTCTCATTCAGAATCTCTCATTATTCTGATTTCTTCAAAATATAACATCTTTGGAGAATATGGGTTTGGTTTCGTACATCTTATATGCATAGGTGCTCTTTTTTTCATTGTCATATCTGTATAAGCAATTGTTTCTGGATATTTATCCTTACATACATGACAAAGGCTATGATCAGCATCTTCTACACCATCAAGATTGTGTCCTAATTTCCATGGTAAATATTCTTCATCATCGGGAAACTCTGAAAACAATATTTCTTTTATTTTCGATTGCCACCATCTAACATTATCATCATTATGATACAATCCTTTGTATTTTGCATCAGTAAAGAAATGTTCGATTTTCTCAAAACTTGTTTCTTTTATTCCTAACATTGTAGAAGTCCAAAGTTTATCATATAAAAAACCTGGACGTACAAATAAAATTTTTCGAATCCATTTCGATAACTCGAATGTTAAGTCTTTTTTCCCCAAATTTAATATAACATTTTCTGGTATTATCATCTCTAACTTATCAATATCATCTTTAGATGATTTAAGCAATTTTAATAGTTTAATAATATGTTCAGGTTTATTATTTTTTAAATATTTGTTTAATCGGGCAATCTCTTTATTTGATCTGGCAATTGCTACCAATAAATTTTGTTTGCTCTTAATCTGATGTCCTCTTAATATCTCATCATAACTTTCCCTTTGTTGAAAAGTCGTATCTTCAATCAAGTTTACTATTGCAGTTACAGCAACAATTGGGCATTCTGGCCATTGCTCTCGAATAATTTTTGCATAAGATGCTCCAGAAAATTTTAGCTCATTTTTTACATCAGTTAACTTGTGATCAATTAGAATTAAATCTGGTTCTTCATTTGGAAAAATCTCATCATTTAATAATTTTAACAGATCTTCCTCTCGCACAGGTATAAATTCACATTCAATTAACTTATTACTATCAAGGTAATTATTTTGTGTGATTCTTGATTCTTGATCATCAATCCATATAAAATTTAATTTCTCACTCATGGTAATATTATCTCCAATTCAGTACTCCATCCTTCAGGTGGTTTTTTGAAAGCAATCGAGCCATTTCTGTTTCTAATAATTTCTTTAATGTAACTTAAACCTAAACCGCTACCAGTTCCAACAATAAATTTATCTTCTGGATTTAAATTGCTTTTTAATTTATTATACAATCTATCTTCTGGATCTGCAATAAAAGGAATAAACACTTCATCATAATATTTTCCGTTTAAACCGACTCCTGTATCACGAATCTTAATGACGTTGTTATTGTTTTTTCTTATTGCACTGAATTCAATTTTCTTTAGTTTATTATTTGCGATAACTGATTTAATTGAGTTTGATATAATATTTAGCAATATTGTTATTAATTCTGCTTCTAAAATGTCGTGAATAATCATATTGTTTGGAACTTTCTCTTCAAAATTAATCTCGATTCTATACTCTTCAGTAATTAATTGGAAAGCTTTTTTAGATTTTTCAATACGATCATTAAGTGCAAGATTCATTGGCTCAGCTTTAACACTTTCAAATATTATTAATGACAGCATATCTAATAATTGAGAAAACCTTTCTTGAGTTATTTCGATTTCATTATTTATGGAATTCAAGGAATTTCTCACTTCTGAAATATTGTTTTTCCTTTTTAAAATTATAATTTCTGTCTGCAAATTAGATAGATATCCCAAAAGAGATTTTACTTCATGAGTAAACAGTAGTAATGCTGTTGATGATGATGCTATAATTCGAAGATGTTTTAATTCTTCCCTTTCAGTATTAGTTTGTTCCAAAATATCATCAAGTACTTCGTAAACATACTCGAGATTTTTTTTCTTTTTCGGCGGTAAGAATGTTGATATACTGTTAATCTGTGTTCTAAGATAGCTCACTGATTCTTTTATTATTTCTGCTGGTTCGATTTTTTTGTCTTTCAACTCCTCAAGATGTATTAGAGATTCTTCGATCTTTTCTTGTTTTTTTAGCTCTAAATAATAACCACGATAAATGGTAGCCCAATCAACAGCAAATCTCACAAAATTTTTTAATTGTTTCAATGCATTTGATTCGATAAATCCTTCACGATTTGCTTTCATCTCAAATACTTTCTCACTGTCGTTAATGTTCACTTCTCCAAGATAGTTTTTTTCTGATAGAAGATTTAATAATGGTCTTTTATTATAATAATTTTTTAAAGTACTTGTAAAATCTAATAATTGTTCGTTTTGAGATTTTTGTTTTCTCAATCCTCTATCATGATCGATGTTAAGCCAATCGTCAGTTCCATAAGGATGAACTTTAAACCCTTTATATTTTACATGAATACCACCCCAATCAGATAGAATAGATTGTAATCTCCCTTTTGAGATTACGTCAGTATCTCTCATTTGTTTTCTATCTTCTACTAAGACACCAAATTCTAAAGTTACACCCTTTAGCAAATCATATATTTCATTTGATACAATTTCTTTTTTATTTAATCCCATTGCTGATAATATGTATTTTGCTTTCCCTTTATCAGTAACCTCTGCTTTTACCGTTGCCCATCCACTATTAATTAAATTCTCTCTGAGATTTATTATTTTTTCTTCAAATTGTGGTGCAATTATCTCAATATTAAAGCCAGTATCTTCAATATACCCTTCTCTTTTTACTCCTCTATTAGCAACAAGCATAGCTAATTGTCTTTTCAAATAATTGTAACCACTTCTTTTTATTTCATTAGTTATATTTTTAATGATTAATGTTGTACCAGTATTATGATTATTTGTATGATGAGATTCACCTGGACAGATTATACTACTAATATCTGTTCCTGATATAAATTTTACCCAATTAAATGTAACGTGAGTTTTTTCATACCCATCATCATTTTTTCCAATAGTAATCATTTCAAGTTCGGAACCTAATCGCCTACAACTAAACCTTCCAATCCCTTTTGATCCTGTTTTGGGTCTTCCATAAATTGTTGATATTGCAAATTTCTTTTTATTAGTTGTAGCTATTTTCATCCAATATCTTTTTACATCTTGAAGGGTCATTCCTGTACCATTATCAATTATATGAATTTCGTCTTTTCCTAAATCATCAGTTGTGAATTCAATTTTTACCTTTGTAGCATCTGCATCGTACGCATTTTTTATCAACTCTTCAATTGCTATATGAACAGTTTCTACTAGTTTTTCACCAAGTTCGCTTAATAAGGCACTATCAACGGTGAATCTTAAATGTTCCATATGTTTATCCTATTTTTAATAATTACTTTGAATATATCCAAACTGATTATGTCAATAAATATCATAATTAAGTAATTTGTCATTGTCTCACGTTGTTTCTGCAAACTGGTCCAAACTTAATGTATAAAATATTAATATAAATTCTCTTAAATAAGTAAGTTAACAAGAAAATGCCAAACTGCTGCAACTTTTCAAATTCAATCTACTTATTTATAGTATTCGTTAACTCATTGAACCGTTATTTCACAAGCCTCAAATTGTAGGTTGTAACGGCTCATCTTATTTAATTAGCTAAATACTATAATCCTTGACAATTACTCCGCACAAATCATTAATTTCCATGTTTAAAGTTTTGCATTGATGATTATACATAAAATTAGGGAGGAGTATTAAAAAGTTCGTATACATACTCAAATTTGGAGGATCCTGTAGTATGTTTGAACTTTAATGAAGATGTTTATAAGGATAAAGTGAATGATTAAAGAAAATAATACGATGATTGTGTTTAATGCTAACATGCATCGAACTAATATGCTTATAACTGCAATAGAGAAAATTAAGGCTTATAATTGGCTATACCAACAAAAAGCTTACGAGAATGATATTGAGTATGGTAAATTAGTAAAATCTATTCAGAACCAAGAATTAGAGGAAATTGAAAAATCTTGTACTGAACATGCTAAAATCTCCCTTTCAACAACATTCGAGGTTTTTCTTAAAGATTTAATTCAAGAATTATTATTCAACAAACCTGAGTATTTCCTGAAAACTCGGACTAGTTATTATCATAAATTAAAGACCTTAATAGAAGATTCTTTAACATACGAATATGATTCAATTCTTAAAAACCTTAACCTTAATAATCGATACGATTTTATTAATTTTTTAGGACAATATGGTATAATATTATTAGATCAAAACCAGAAAAATCTAGTAGATATTATATACATTTATAGAAATAATTATGTCCATAGTGGTTCTAAACTTGATTCAAAAACTAAAAAACTGATTAATGATATAAATAAATCTGAGAATAACAATTATTCTGAATACAGTATTAAGAAATTGAGAAATGCTTTTAGTAGATTAATTCAAAATATTCATAAAAAGGCATTAATCCAAATAGAACAATGATTTGATGTTGTCCCCCAAAAATGGTCCAAAGTTAATGTGTAAAAGTGTGTAAAATTGATTTTGTAAGATTTTTGAATAAAGGATAACTACTAATTATACGTAATGGAGCATTTGTTGGTCGCTCGGAACAAACACCGAAGATTGTAAAATTTTAGAAGTAATTCCTTTATAAATCTTCTCAAGCAAATAAGTTAAAAAGAAAATGACAAACCGCTGCAACTTTTTACTCTTCTAATAATATAATTCATTCAAATTGCATTAAATAACTGCTAAAGTTACCCAATCAAATGCTTCATTCACTCTATATGTTAAGGGTATATTTAAAAGAGTTAGCAGAGCAGGAGGAGTGATTAAGTAGAGATTATGATTCCAATATATCTACAAAGATCATTAATATTAAAATATATATTACTTTCGGAAGGATTGTAGAACTTGCTTCTCATCCTTCTGTAAGGAAAATCAAAGAGGAGGTAGAAAGATGCCTGAATATCGAAGAAGAAAAGATAGTGATACTTGGCATTGGTGTAAGAATTGTCATTTATGGCCAACATCAAATTACGAAACTCGCTTATCAAAACCAACAACCGGTGAACTATGTGATCATTGCTTAGCTAAAAAAAAAGCAAACAATTGCAGCAATTGAAAATCTATCTCCCACCTATGTTTGTGGGTGGGAGATGATTTAAAAAGGTAATTATGGAAACAATATAAAGAGTAATAATCTAGACTATTTTAAATTTGAAGATTGACGTTGTCCCAGAATACTAGCCCAATTTTAATGTGAAAATGTTTTAATAGATTTTTAAATAAAGGATAACTTAGAATTATCAATACTTAGTATTATGAAAGGATAAAATTGAAAGAAGAAACATACGCAAACAAAATCTATTTAGATGAGAAAACCTGTTTTATAAAACAATTTCATAAAGAATGGATTAAATTCCTACAAAGTTTTCATTTTGATTTCTCCTCTTCTGCTCAATTAAGATTAGGAAATAGATTACGCCCTATACTTTGTTGTTGGGGATATGCCTTACACTCTAAAAACATAAAATATTTTGATTATAATGATATAATGAAGTTATCTGTAAGCATAGAATCAATTCATAAATCATCAATAATAATTGATGATCTAATTGACCAGGATTCACAACGACGTGGTTCAAAATCATTTCACATAGAACATGGAATCCATGAGGCAATTTTGTTTACTTTATTACTATTAATTGAATCAATTAAGAATATTAACAACCTTATAGATAGAAAGAAGTTAGCATTAGATTCTCAAAACGTAAATTTAAATATGTACTTATCAATAATTTGTGATATGATAAATGGAGCACTAATTGAAGTTTCAGATAATGAAAAAAGCATACTCAACATAAAAAAAGTTAATAAAATTATTAATTTAGAAACAGTATCTTTAATTAAAAAAAGTTTATCTCTAGGGTATTCATTTAATAATCATACATATAAAAATATTAAAGATATCAATCTGATAGGACATAATTTAGGATATATTTTTCAGTTACTTAATGATATTGAACCATATTACGATATTGAAAATGAGAATTATAAAGGTAATAAAAACATTGATGTATGCAGATCTAGGAAAAATATAGTGATATCTTATTTAAATAAAATATGTTCAAGAGGGGATCGAAAGAGATTAGAATCGTTTATTAATAATTACAATACTAATCCTGAGAGCAACTTCAAAGAAATTTCGTTACTGTTGGAAAAGTATAAAATAGTTGATTTGTTATTTTCTGATATAAAATTAGTATACAACGATATTTTAAAAGCCATAGATAAGATTGAATCATCGTCAATTAATTTAACTGTTGTAAAAGAATTCAAAGCTTTCATTAAATATATGATTACATATGCAATAAATAGGCTTAATCAAAAGAATTGCGAAAAATTTAAAAAAATTGTAGAGATATGAATAAATAGAGAAATTGTAGTCATAAAAGCCGGATAAAAAGCTAAATCTTTTAAGGGATAGTCATTAGTTTCACTTGTAAACATTATCAGATCCAAAAACTTCTTATGAAAATTAATATTTGGAGAATCTTTACTTATAGATGAATCAAGTAAATTTTGTAAATCATTGATCGTATTCTTTTTTAACTTTTTTATGATTTTTTTTATTAACCTTTTATGAATGATCCACAATATAGGGAAAGCAATTATTATAAATAGTAATATACCGATCCAACTAGTATAAAAACCTAAATTACATGGAGTATTAAGAGTTAATTGTGGTAACTTTAGAAACAGAAAGTTATATGTATCTTTGTTGATGTTAATAAGCACATTTGCTGGTATTAAAAGAGCATAAATTGATGTATAAAAAACACCTAAAGAGAAAAAGGCATTACGATAATTCTTGGCTAATTCAGCTATATTTATAATATAATCTGTTTTTGCAGGAAAATAGTAGTTATATAGTTTAATATCCTCTTTTAGAATTCTATTTAAATAGATAAGAAAGATCACATATTGCCAGTATCCTATAAGTGTTGAAGAGAAAGTTGTGAGAATTAGTATTGATGCATATATTGATATCAGATTAAAAGTTAAATATCCTAATCTGAATATACTTGCTAAATATATCAGATTGAAGAAAACAATAATAAAAATCTGATGATTTGAATACTGAAGTGAAGTTATCTTTCTATTGATAGGGGATAAAGACAATTGGTTAGTAGTCATGTTTTTGATGTTTTGAAATTTCGTATGAGAAATTTTTATTATTTTGAATGATATTATTAACATCATAAGTAACATAGTATGAAATATTTGAAAATTCTTATAAGAGGATATAAGGTTAATTAAATTACCTATTATAACAAACAAAGCTAAAAGTATCAATAATTTATAAAATGATAATGATGCAATTTTGCTAATTATTTTAGATATTAAGAATTTCTGTTTTTTCTCTTTCATATTGATTACTATTGAATAATTCTAAGTTATCCTTTATTCATTTTCACCTCCAAATACCATAGAAAATCCTTTCCGAGGGTGTTTTGCATCCAATATCATTCTTTGTTTTTTTTTGTTTACATGTGTATAGATTTGAGTAGTCATTATCGAGCTGTGACCGAGAAAGTGCTGAATATATTTGATATCAACTCCAGCTTCTAAAAGTAGCGTAGCAAATGTATGTCTAAAAGTATGTGGAGTAACTTTCTTTTTGATATTGGTCTTTTTTACATATTTGTTGATCATGTATCGAATAGATTGTTCAGAAAGTCTTTGTTTTAGTCTGTTCAAGAAAAAATAAGTTCTTTCCGGGACTTCATTTGTAATCAGATTATTATATTTCTTCAACATGTTCAGAATTTCATTATTACATAAATGAATCATACGTTCTTTATTACCCTTACCTTGAACTGTAATGAATTTGCTTTGTAGATTCACATCATCAACTCTAAGCGAACATAACTCAGAAACCCGGACTCCAGTACCAAAAAGTAATTCGAGGGCTGAGATGTCTCGTATTATAGCAATCTGAGTATAATGATTTTTCGGATTATTAGAATGAAGATCTCCATAAGCTATTTTAAAGATTTTTTTTATTTCTGAGAGAGACATTACTTTTGGTAATACAATGGGTTCTTTTAGTTTTAATCGCATCTTTCTAAATGGATTCACCTTAATCATATCTTCAAATTCCAGAAAATTAAGAAAGACTTTTAAAGTAGCTACTTTTCGTTTTACGCTCTTTATTTTATGGGTTGTCATTAACAGTTCAACATAATCTCTTAATAAGAGCTTATCTAATTTCTTAATCGATAACTCTTCATCAACAAAAGATGATCCGAAAAAAGTTATAAATTGTCTGAAGTCCGATTCATAAGCTTTTGTTGTTTTAATACTTAAATTCTTTTCGAATTTACAATGGGATATAAATTGTTGAAATAAATTTTCTAATTCTTGCATTGTAACCTCCAAATTGTGTAGGGATTAGTATAAATCTATTTTGTCAATTCACATTCATAATTTCGTTAAAATAAATTGAGAAAATATCAGTTTAATAATTTTATTATAAACCTGCTAAAATATGTAAGTTAGCAAGAAAATGCCAAACTGCTGCAACTTTTCTAATTCAATCTATCTTGTTAATGAAGATGTAGATTCACTAAATAGTTACTTCACAAGCCCCCAATTGTATGTTGTAACGGCTCATCTCAGTTAATAGGTTTCCCATACTATTATTCTCAGCATTCTTATCATTAAAACCATTGTTTTGCAGGCTCAGGTTTAAGGAGCATTATCATTCATCAAAACGGCAGATAAATATAAATGCTTTGACAATTCTTTTTATTTTTTTTTATTTAGTTTATAAATCAATACACAATAGATTGAACTATAAAACTTTTATCAATGCACAGAATGAATGTTATTGAATAATCGATCTGCAGTTGAAATGTTTAAAATTCAGTATGATGTAAATATAATCTAATTTTATACATGTTATGAACGATAAACTGAAACTAGAAAAAATGAAAGAGGTAATTATGGATCCTAATAGTATTTCAGGTATCTACAAATGCACAAAATGTAAAAATGTAGAAGTACATATTCAGGGAGAAGAATTTACTCCATGCTCAGAATGTAATACTAATTCTTGGATAGTAATTGAAAGGGACAATTAGCTTAATTACTTATTTAAATATGTTAGAGGTTCTGAATCTTATTGTCATATGGAGCGTATAATGATTATTGTTATTTAACTAATAATCAAAGGAGGAGCTTATGGATTTACCAAGTTTAAGACGTGAAACCAGATATGGAAAACCTGCAGCTGATCAAGTAATGTTCAACAGACATTATGTGCTGGGTTATTCATATTATTTCAGACAGGCAAAATGGGCTCTGGAAATTGTTGATCCGGACAATCCCGGATTAGAGCGATTGGATAATTTCCGTCCGGATTATCGAATCCCTGAGATGTTCCGAGCCGATCTTGTTGACTATGTCGGGTCAGGTTATGATCGAGGACATCTAATTGCCAGTGCAAATCAAAGAGAAACAAAATTGCAAAACAGTGAGACATTTCTTCTATCCAATATGTCTCCTCAAAAACCTAAGTTCAATAGAGACATCTGGAAAAAATTAGAATCAGAAGTTAGAAGGCTAGATGCAAAATTCAAGATCCTGGAAACTTATGTGATCTGCGGTCCTATTTTCTATTTTGATAAACCGGTAGAAATGATTGGTACTGAGGATAAAAATGATGTTTCAATACCAGTACCTGATGCTTACTTCAAATCGATACTAACCGAGAATGATAACGGGGCTTTGCACATGTGGTCATTTGTAATACCTAATGAAGATACCGATCAATTACTTGATACATTCCAGGTTACAACTGATCTTGTTGAAAAGTTAGCCGGGATTAAATTATGGGAACGTCTGACAGGAAAGAAGATCGATAGAGAAAAATCAAAAGTACGTAAGATGTGGTAACCCTCACAAGAAGTTAGTTTAAAAGAGTCATTGAACCGTTGCTACACAAGCCCCAAATTGTGCGCCGTAACGGCTCATCTTATTTAATAAGTTAAATACTATAATTCTTGACATTTTAATCATTAAAGTCATTTCTTACACCGTTTCGAATTTCTTGTAAAAATCTAATTTTCATATTTACTCTATCAACACGGAAGCAGTATTGTATAATTTTATAAAAAGGAATAAAATCATGACTGAAGAAATTTATAGTATAGTCCGTAATAATGCCTTTAATCTGGCAAATTCAATGATAAAAAATTATCATGATGCTGAAGACATCGCCCAAATAGTATCTCTAAAGTATCTACTTAAACAGGATGAAGTTGAAAATCCAATAGCCTGGAGTTATAAGGTTACGAAACATGAAGTTTATAGTAGATCAAAAAAGGGAAAGAAATCAGAAGTTTTATTGCAAAAACAAGCAATAGAAAACTTTGAAGAAAAATTGGAAGAAGTTATGGGTAAAATTCAAGATTATGATAAATTGATCGGTTTAAAGGAAGCCAAGCAGCTTTTGTCTCGTGATGATTATAGTGTATTCAGGCTCTGGGAGAAAAGTAATTATAAAGTCTCAAAAGTATCGAAATTACTGAAGCTATCTTATTATTCAGCTCATACACGTGTATACAAAATGAAAAGAAATCTCAGAGCCCAGAAATTAAAGCAGGAAGGCTACACAACTTCTAAAGACATCATAGATTATAATACTAACAAGAAAATAGTTAAATTTATTAAAATGTTTGTTGAAAAGATGAATTCCAATGATCTTAAATCACTTCATTCTTATTTAGAGCATTTACCAAAAGAGGAAATTGAGTGTCTAAAAATTAAAAAAGTTCTGGATTATGAAGTTCGACTTAAAGATAACATGATCCATGAAATACTTTTACCATATTTTGATTCAGAAAATCAAGTTCAATTTTGTTTTGTAAGATTTAGAATAGATAAACATAAAAGAATTAAAGTAACTGAATTTCAAGCTAAACCTCAGTCTGTTTTAGTTGTTCCTCAACCTCATGAACAATTTCTAGATAAACTACCTAGAAAGGAGAAAGGGAAATTTCCAATAGATTTTGCAGATGTGGAAATAATATTAAAGGAGAGAGAACCATAACTCTATAAACATAAAGCTGGTAGGTATTATAGTCACCCAATATAAATAAGAAAAACCTCTTACATTTAACAAAAACGTAGGAGGTTTTTTATGTTTAAGAAAACAATTATTCTCATCTTATCCGTTCTGTTTCTTTCAATTTCGTCTTTAACTTATTCTGATCCAGATCAACCAACATTTGAAGATCTTGTCGCTTTTTATCCGGAAATTCTTTTTGAAGATCTTGAAAATTACAATTACACCATTGAAGACTATGGTAATGATTTTTATTTGGTGAAAATCAACGGTGTTCTGTATATTGTTAAAGCCTGATTTTAGGTTTCATTTTACAAAAAGAACTTACTCTTGCACTAAATGTAGGTTTTGTAAAACGAATAACATTTTCCACATTGGAAAGAATAAGTTTATTCGGATAGCTCCTCTCTGATCGATTGGAGAGGATTTGAAATTTGGTGGAAATATCAAGCAATAGAAAGATTTTATATGCTACCATAATTAGAAAAATTAAATATTTTGTATCAAAGTAACAAGATTTAATAATAATGTTTTACATAGTTGTTTTGTTAATATAGAAAGTTAATATCATTATTTGAGATAACAACTTATAATGTGATTGTTTGTAAATCTGTTAAGAATTTATCATTACTTAAAAAAAAACAAAAGGAGAACGTTATGAAAAAGACGATTTTAATAATATTCTTAGTTATATTGAGTCTAAGAATATTTGCTGTACCGGCAAGTGTTAATAATGCAACTGATGTCGCAGATTTTTTTTTAGAACTTAATTGTGATTCTTTAACAATTGATGATGTTGTCGAATTTAAAAATAGTAAAGAAATTACGATAGCCTATATTGCAAATCTTTCACCTTCGGGTTTTATCGCATTATCTGTAGATACTGATATAAGACCAATCGTTGCTTATTCTTTTTATCATGATTTTATTTATGATAGTAATCAGAATAATTTATTATACCATACATTGACGCAGGATATGGAAAATAGAATCCAAGCTTTATTGGCTGGAGAACTACCAAATATAGAAGAGAATAATTCATTGTGGTCAAATTATCTAAATCAAAATTGGGGTTACTTCAATCAAAGAGATCCAGTATCATGGCCACCAGAAGGCTCAACTTCTACAGGTGGATGGTTAGAAACAGCTTGGAATCAAAGTCCAAGTCCATACAATGATTTTTGTCCAATAGATCCTGAAACAAGTAATAGGAGTGTTGTTGGCTGTGTAGCTACAGCTCTCGCACAAGTACTTAATTATAATCAATATATTGGAAACAGAGATTGGAACTGGGAGGATGATCATTATTTGTCTTCTGGAACAAGTCCATATATATATATTGATGATGATTACGAAGAATATGATTTTCCTTCTTTCAGTGAATTAAATAATTATCTTGATATTCTACGCACACATTACACTTCTGGTGTACCAATTACAGATCAAGATATTTCAACCCTAAGTTTCGTATCAGGAGTAGCTACTATAACTAGTTATAGTTCTGAAGGCTCTGGTTCAGCAAATAGCCGTGTTCTTTCAGCATTATTAGATAAATTTGAGTATGACAATGCAGAGATATTCACTTACATTACAGCAACGCAATATTTCACACATTTAATTATTGATATGAAAAATGCACAACCATCAGTAATCACGATAAGAAGTACAGATGGATATCATTCGGTTGTGTGTGATGGATACAAAATTGATGATGAAGATGAAGATTATTACCATCTTAATTTTGGATGGGGTTCAAGTAATCCGGGTGGTGGTTCTACTCCAACAGAAGCTTGGTATGATCTTCCCGAAATCTATGGCAGTTGGCAACCTTATGGTACTGCTGTTGGTCATATCTGTAAACCCGGTTTTAATGGTACAGTGACTGGCAATATTCAGTTAAACGGTGGTTCAGGGAATGTTACTGAAGTTATTGTTACCGTTGGATACAAAACAACAAATCCAGATGTGAATGGTGATTATGAAGTTGAAATATATAATGGTAATTATGAAGTAAAGGCGTATTTATGGGGCTATGAAGAAGCTGTTTTAGAAGATATAACTGTAATTGCTAATGAGATTACCGATAACACTAATTTAGAACTGGAAGTAGATAATCCCTCTTATATATATGTTCCTACACATTATCCAACAATTCAAGAAGGTATTGATGCTACAGAAGAAGGAGATATTGTTATTGTACTAGAAGGAGAATACTTTGAAAACATAAATTTCAATGGTAAAAGAATTAAAGTAGCATCCTTTTATTACGTGAGCAATAATGAAACCTATATTGATAATACAATAATAAATGGAAATAATGATGGTAGAGTTGTCACTTTTAATAGTGGAGAAGACTTCAACTCAAGCTTGGAAGGCTTCACAATTACAGGTGGCTTTGTATCTCCTGAACCCACTCCAGGTTTATCCCATGGTGCTGGAATTTTATGCTCATACAGTAGTCCGACATTAAAGAATCTTATCATAACTGGTAACGAAGCTAATAGTGGAGCAGGATTAAATTTTCAACATTCAAATGCCTTCATAAAAGATGTTAGTGTATTTGATAACTTTAATTCTACTGCAAATTCTGGATATGGGGCTATCACTTGTAGCTGGTATTCTAACATATCTCTGGAAAATGTAACTGTATATGATAACAATCAAGTAGGAGTAAGCATAAGAATGCTTGCTAATGTTATATTCAATAATCTTACAATCTGTAATAATGGAACAGAGGGTATTTATTTACATTCAGGTGAATTAACCATGAATAATTGCCTTGTCTGGGGTAACAATAATGGTGGAGAGCAAATCTATTATGGAACTAATTCTACTTTATCTATCGACTATTCCGATATCCAGGGAGGATGGGAAGGAACAGGCAATATAGATGAACTCCCCTTAGTTGATGTTAACTATAAACCATTGTGGACTGAAACAGAATATTCACCACTTATTGATACAGGAGATCCATCTATCTTTGATCCTGATGGGACACGTTCTGACATGGGTGCAGTACGAGCTATAAATCATAAGAATGAGACTATTGAATTAATTGATACAACAGAAGGCATCAATTGGCTGTGTTTCCCTGTTATCAATACACTTTCACTGGATGCCGATTTAGCAGAAAACTGGTTATCTGATATTTGGGATAATACAATTTTGGATGAGGTGGAATGGGTTGATAATGGATTAACTCAATATATACGATATGTTGCTAATCAATGGCAAAATTCAAACCATGAATTCACAAGTGTGCAGGGTTATAAAATGTTCATGCATCAACCATTTGATCTTGATGTAACAGGTTTTCTTGAGCCTGCATTAACAACCATAGCCTTATCTGCAGGTACACTACCTGGTGGTCAGATAAACTGGGTTGGATATTTCCCGGAATTTAGCATGAAACCTTTAGATGCTTTTGAAGCAGTTCTAGATGATATTGATATGATCCAGACCAAAACCTTTACCATGAATAAAACCGCCTTAGGTTGGATTAGTGCTATTGATTGGACGATTAATCCGGGTGATCTGGTTGTTGTAAATTGTACAAATAATTGCAGCTTCTATTGGGGAGAACAAGGTGGAGGTTCTTTTCCCAAAAATACAAGGTCCTCCTCCGAAAGTTTCATCTATACTGAAGAAGCAGATTATATACCTGTATATGTTGAACTAGATCCTGAAGCTCTGGGTGATCCTACAGAAATAGGTATCTTTGTCGAAGGTGAATGTAAGGGTGCAGAGGTAATTGAAGATTCTCTGGTACAAATCTGTGCTTATGTTCTTAATGATTCTATGGTTTTTGATCCCGGCATGGTTGAATTCCAACTCTACTATGGTTCAAGATCAGAGAATCTACTGATAGATACATACTCCATTAAAGAAAATCTTAATGATGCAGGTAACATAGAAAAACTTGATTTTTCTAAAACACAAAATAGCTATTATTTGATTTCTCTAAAAGATTCCGATAACAATGTACCTGCTATTATCAAGACATCTCTAAAGCAGAACTATCCTAATCCTTTTAATCCGGTCACAACAATAAATTATTCTTTGGCAAATGAAGGAAATATTGTACTTATTGTGTACAATATCAAAGGACAAAAGGTTAAAACTCTTGTTAAAGAAATTAAGGATTCAGGACATTATCAAGCAGTCTGGGATGGAACTGATAACAACAAAAAACAAGTTGCCAGCGGTGTTTATTTCTACAGGTTATCAACAGGTGAGAAAACAATAAATAAAAAAATGTTGCTTCTTAAGTAACATTAATATTTAATTGTATCATCCTTTAGTCCCATTCTTGATTAGAAGAGTGGGGCTAAGGGTGAATTCGAGGAGATTATGAAAATTAAAAGTTTATCTCTCTTGTTCGTTTTTGTTTGTTTTTGTTCACTGTTAAATTCCACAACCTGGCACATCAAGCAGGATGGAAGCGGTAACTTTACAACCATTCAGGAAGGGATCAATGCATCTGTTCATAGCGATACTGTTCTGGTTTATCCCGGAAGGTATTACGAGAATGTAAACTTCAATGGTAAAAACATCACTGTTGCCAGTCTTGAACTAATAACCGGAGATGAAACATACATTTCAAATACAATTATCGACGGCAATCTGCAAGGCTCATGTGTCAGATTAGAAAGTAATGAATTCGGAGCTGTTATAAGAGGATTTTCAATTACAAATGGAATAGGAGATATAATATATGGTAATATTGATAGATTAGGTGGAGGTATCCGTATTTCTACTACTTTCCAAACTGATCCCATTAATGCTAGTATTGTAAATTGTAATATATTTAATAATAATGCTGTCTCGGGTGGTGGTATATATATAGATAATGCAGATATAACATTGTCCGGTGTAAGTATATATTCAAACCAGTCATGTACGGGAGGTGGTATTTGCATAGTTGATGAATCAAATATTGCTTTTGATCCTGTTAATTTATGCAGTATTTATAATAATTTTGCAGGTCATGCTCTTGACATACTTGCCAGTGATGCGGTGAACGATATCCATGTAATAGTTGATACATTCACGGTTCAAAACCAATTTGATTATTTTGCATATTATCAGCATAGTATTACGAGCACAGGTGAAATTATTGTTGATCCACAAAATCATTTCTTGGAAAGAATAAATCACGATTTATTTATATCTACAGATGGAAATGACGAGAATAGTGGTTTAATCCCAGATGTACCCATGAAGACTATAGCTTTAGCACTTCAGAAGATAGAATCAGACAGCATTAATCCTAAAACTGTATATGTAGCTGCAGGTACTTATTCACAAGGATTAAATGATCAGATATTTCCATTAGGAGGAAAAAAGAATGTAGCCCTCATAGGTGAAGATACTACAAATACAATATTATATAATGATTACAGTGAATATACATATATTATGGCGCATGATAAAGGAAATAATGCTCTCAATAATTTTACAATTATTTCTGATGATCAACTCCTTTTAAGTAGTATACTTATATTCCAGTCTGATAATATAGAAATGAAAAATATTATCGTTGAGGATTGTTATGTTGATTTTGGTTCCGTATATTTCTATAGATGCGATGGAGTAATCCTTAATAATGTTATCATCCGAAATAATTATTCTGAAAGTTGCTCAGGATTAATATTTGATGGTGGTAATGCAGTTATAAAAAACTGTATCTTTGACAATAACGATTCAATTGGACCTAATCAATTTATTTCTAATTTTTATTGTCGTGTTGATGATTATTTGGAATTGGAAAATTGTGTTTTTTCCAATTCAGATATTCCTCCATTCCCAGATGAAGAATATTATACAATTCAAATTTCAGCTCAACAGAATTGCTTTCCAGACATCAAGATCAGTAACTGCTTATTTACTAACAACTCCACTACTAATGGAAGTTATGTCGTGAGAATAAGTAGTCCTGGATCAATAGAAGTAAATAATTGTACATTTACACAAAATACATCGCATATTTGTCCACTTGGGATATTTGGTGAAATTGACTTCCGAAATAACATTCTATATAATAATGAATCTGATTATGAATATGAGATAAATACCGGTAACTATCCTAATATTACTTCTATACTGAATGTGGAATATTGCGATATAGAAGGTGGAGAATCAGCAATCTATCCTGGTAATCCACCTAATGAAGCTATCATCAACTGGCTTGAAGGCAACATCGACGTTGACCCAATCTTTCTATTATCAGGTGATGATCCATATCAACTAACAGAGTTGTCTCCCTGCATCGATACGGGCACACCGGATACAACAGGTTTTTTCCTACCACCCTGGGATTTACTACATAATTATCGTGTTTGGGATGGAGATGAGAATGGAATAGCAATTATCGATATGGGTTGTTATGAGTTTGGAGCAGATACCGTTGGAGTTTTCTATAATGAGTTACCAATCACTAATTATAATTTACGAAATTACCCAAATCCATTTAATCCCGAAACTAAGATAGTATTCAATATCCCTGAATCCGGTAGAGTAACGTTAGAGATATTCAACATCAAAGGACAGAAGGTAAAAACTTTATTAGATTGTTATATGAATCCCGGTAGAAGCGAAATGCTTTGGAACAGCAAAGATGATGATGGTAAAAGAGTTTCTTCAGGAGTTTATTTCTATAAACTGAGTGTGAATGGAAAAACCGAAGAAACGAAGAAGATGTTACTGCTTAAATGATGCAGTTATAAAAATGCCAAACTGCTGCAACAATTCATTCAGAAATGCCAAACCCCTGCAACTTTCGATTAATCCCGAAAAATGCCAAAATTGTTGCAATAATTCCCATTAATTCCCATAAATGCCAAACCTGTTTTTGGAGTTCAAATTCTCGTAACTCTTTAATCTTTTAATTAGTTAGCCCTATTTTTTTTACTTTTTAGTTTATGCCAAACCTCTTGCACCCCCATATTTGAATTAATTAAGAAGTGTAAACGTCATTTCACCGGTTGTTCCACTAAGTATTAATTGGGCTCTTATTGCATTTTCTTCATCATATCCTAGTTCGGTCCCCCATCCTTTTATAAGTAATCTACCATTGTTTCGTTCACTTATTAAAATCCTGCCATTGTTGGTTTCCAAATATCTTTCATCATCTGAGATAGGATATCCGCTCCATACATAAAATCCTGCAGGGTTCCAACTTCCATCACCACCACCCATATTGGCAGGAGTTTTAAAATAAGCAATTGATTTCATAGCCATTTCGTGCATATCTAAAATGATAGCAGCTCTATTAGCTTTCTCTGCACGTAGTCTAAATAAACCGACAGCACCTACGATCGAAATGGATATGATAATAACACTTAATATAATGAGTAATATTTGTTGCATTCCCATTACTTATCTCCAATGCACTTACTGTTTCTTTTCAAGGAAAGAGATTCTGATGATATATGTCAAATTATTTAATATAATTAAGGGTTAAGTAAAAAAAGTATATATAAAAACTGGCAGATGAAAACACCTGCCAGTTATAATAATCAAGCTTCCAGAAGATACTATTTCTTTGGAAGATTAACCTTATCGAATTCGATTTTTTCTCTCACTAACTGAGTTGGCTTTTGATTACCTATTACACATCGGCCATTTTCCACAGTGATAGTACATACTTCCCACCAGGCAGCAGGATCTGAACCATTATAATCATCTACTATGAAGTGATGTGGTCCGAATGTTTGTTGTAAAACACCATCGAAGAATACCTGAATTGATGCATCTGAATACAGATCTGAATCAAGTGAATAGCAGTTTACCTGTATTGTATATACACCCACATTAGCAGTTTCCACAGCAAATGTTTCCGGTCCATACCCTTCAGTATCATCGATATCAAGGTATCCGTCAGAAATTACAGGATTGGCATAATAACACCATTCTCCGGCTGGGTTCCATGCATGCAGGTCAATATCAGAAGTAGGTGTATTCCACCAAAGAACAACTTCAATTTCGGGTGCTTCAAAATCACCATATACAATAATGACATCACTTACACCAGTATCACCTTGAGGACCGTTTGCTCTCATTTGAAGTGCATTCTCTCCTGCAGCAATTGAAATAGTTTGATTAAAATATCCGCTACTAACGTAGATTTCAGAGTCAACTCCATTGATGGACAGAATTGCATTATCACCAGTGTAAGGATTTCCCGTATCTAGTTCAACATAACCAGCAATACTAATTACATTATCCACGAAATGCTCTCCATTATATGGATTATCAATAGTGAATACAGGATATGGTGGAACAGGAGCGGTAAGATTTTCAATGATTGTATATGCTTCTTCTTCTACAATAGTAATGTAATGAATAACTTCATTATAACCATCTTTATAAATTCTCACATAATGATTGCCCGGCAAAATCTCTGTAATTGTTACAGGTGTTATATATCCTGTATAAGCTCCATCAATATAAACAGATGCACCGGGAGGTGAAGTCTCCACAATTAACGATGTTTCTTCTGATTCATCTGGACTAGTTGTTTCAAAACAACCCGTGAACAACAACAATGACAAAACAAATAAACTTAATAAAACAATCTTTTTCATTTTTCCTCCTATTTTTTATTTATTAATAAAAACTTAAATTAAAGCTCAAATTGTCAAGTACATAAATTTATATTATCCACACTATGAGTTCATTTCTATTTATTATCCCTAATACAATTTTATTTTAGACATAATGAAAGAGATTTAGTTCTTATATGTCAAAGTATTTAATACTAATGATTTTCTTAATTTCAGATGTAGTTCATAACGACATCTGCTTTCTTTAATTACTTTGGAAGTATCAATTAATCACAATGTGTTTGTCTCCGATTCTTTTTTGCAGAATAATTCCACAGATGATAAATATAATTCCGAAAATACTTGAGAGTAATATCTTTTCTTTGATAACAATCCGTATGACGACCAGAGACAGGAAAGGTGTGAGATATATCAGATTGTTAACTTGTGCAGTTGTACGTGAGTATTTCAAGGCTTTTATCCAAATCACAAATGTTATACCCATTTCAAATAAACCAATATATATCGCACCAAGTATTCCGAAAAGTGGAGGCATTGAAATATTCGGGTAGAGCAGTATAAATGTGTAGATACAACCGAAAGTAAAACTTAAAAAAAGTCTGATGACTTCATCTTTTGTATTTCTTACATTAATAATGAAGAAAAGTGCCCAGATAATTGAACTTGCAAGTGCCAGGAAAACTCCGTAAGGTTCATCAATCCTTAGGTTGAATAGTCTCCCTTTTGTTGAGATCAATAAAACACCAAAGAAACTGATGAATATTGCAAGTAAACTTTTTAGAGGGATCTTCTGCTTAAGTAAGGGTATGGATAGAATGACGATCATGATAGGCCATATGAAATTTAATGGTTGTGCGATTTGTGCAGGAAGTAAAGTATAAGCTTTGAAAAGGATAATATAGTAGAAAAACGGATTCATGAAACCTAAAATGGCAGAATTTAATATTTCTTTTCTTTCTGTTTTGAAGATTTTCTTAGTTTTTCTTTGGAAAAGAATTATAATAAACAATGCAATAGATGCAAATAGAGAAGAATAAAATAGCATCTCGATTGTGTTTAAATATCTTAAAGTTATTTTAAAAGATGTAGAGGCTGTTGACCAGAATAGCACAGCGATTGCAGCAAATATGTAAGCTTTATTTTGATTTGCAATACTTTTAATATCCTTATTTTCCAAAATAATTTGTTACCTTAACAATTGGTATTTCTTAAGATTAAGTATCAATTTTTATTAGCGGAACAAGCATTTCATCTTCTGTGAGTCCGGCATGATGTGCATAAAATTCTTTTTTCCATTTTCCATTTTGCATATAGATTGATTTCATAGCAGAATCGGAAATAGCAATTGCCATGTAATCACCAATGAAATCATCAATTTTTGGATGCATTTCACCTTTGCCGAGAAATTTGTGTTTTAGAAATTCTTTGCGATCAAAGAGCAGAAATTTTTCTTCATATTTTTGGAATGCTTTTTCAAACTGTTTCATTTTATGTTTCTTAACAAAGAAACTAATAAATCTTGGTTCAGGGAATGTAGGCATGATCATGCTGTCGAAAAGTTTTTCATCTTCATTAGTATAATAATAATTATCAACATCAATCAAACCATGATCGGCTGTAATTAGAATTGTTGTATTGGTCCCAGCTAATTTTGAATTCAATTCTTCAATGGCAGAATCAATTTCCCTGATAAAATTTTCAACCTCCTTTGCATACACCCCGTGGTGATGCTCAATACCGTCCGGTGAAGATGAATAAGCAAAAATGAGTTTTCTGCCTGAGTTCCCATTTGAAATTAATTTATTTATTTTCTTAAAAAGATGTTCGTGATCAGAATATGGTATGATCTCGGCTGAACCGGAATTTCTAATAATATTTGAACTTTGACTCAGTTCTTTATGTGTAAGATAGAATTGTTGGACATTGGGATTTGTAGCTGATATTTTATTGAAGATGTTGTCTGCTCCTACATAATCTATAACGTTATATTTTTTAGCATTTTGTGTTTTATAAGTAATCGAATCCCAGTTTGGAAGGTAATCTATGTTCTTTGCAAATTCTTTAAAATATAATGTCCAGCCAATAGCTCCATGCTCCCAAGGAGTTTTTCCACTAATAATGCTTGTTATTGCAGCACTCGTTGTAGATGGAAACACCGATGTAATAGGGGAGATGAGATTCTTGTTAAGGAATTTAGTTGAAGTAGAAAATTTATTGAGTAAGTTCATTCCAAAGCCATCAAGAATAAAAAAAATGATGTTCTTTTTCATTTTAAGTGTTTTTGTATCAAGTTGTTTCAAAGGTGGGTGATTGGTTTTAACATCATAAGCTTCTAAAATTGATGAAACCAGATTTACGATCGAGTTCTTATAATCAGGATAAATAATATTCATATTCTATCTATAAATATTCGTATTAAGTTTTACGCTTGTTACATACATGATCTCACAGGAACCATTTCCTGTATCGGTTCTTGTTTTACTTGATCTCCAAACAACATTCCCATTTTTATATTTCCCAGACACATTTACAAGATAACCCTCTAGAACAATTGAATCATTTTTTTTAGCAAATAATACTGCTTTGCGAATATTGTCATTCGCCGGTATTATATGGTGATTAGAAGAATGTGTGGAAATATAATTTTGAGTAATTGCACATTCGTTATCAAATTTGTACCTGTACCAGCGCATGGTTTGTCTTACTTCAATGTGTTCAAGATTTTCCGGTTTAGCAACATCACCCCAGCCCAATGCAAGATCCAGAGGTGAAATGATCGATGTCCAATCAGATGCATATCTCTTTTTACTTAGTATAACAGCCGAAATCTTATATTGTGCAATTGATTCTAATGCTGCATCCAGTCCCTTTAAATTAACTGATATAATGCTGTGATCAAAAAGTGGACTCTGCTCAGGGTTATGTGAAGTATATATTGTTGTAAAATCTTCTTCAGAAACAACAGGTCGTTGCAGGAAGGAATAACCTATGAAAGTTAAAATACCAATCAGAAATATTATAACTACAAATTTTTTCATCTAATCTCCTTTTATGAATAGAGGAATCTCTTAATGCTTCTTTTTGGTGTTTTCTCAAATTCCTCAGGGTATATCTCGATTTTGTTAATTGCCATATAGGCAGGAAACATGTTGTTCATCATCGTTTTATTTTCCTCCATGATCATTTCCAAATCTTTTTCACTGAGTTCATTGGCATCAACTGTTTCCATATCGGGATAAACGAGTGCGATCAGTTTATTATCTTTGAAGATCACAATTGATTCCTGAACACAGGACAGATTATTCAATCTTGCTTCCAGTTCTTCCGGATAGATATTTTTCCCGGAAGGACCTAATATCATGCTTTTGCTTCTACCTTTGATAAAGATGAAATTGTCTTTATCCATTACTCCCAGATCACCTGTATGAAGCCAACCGTCTTCATCAATGGCTTTTTTTGTGGCTTCTGAATTCTTGTAGTAACCGTACATTACATTTTCGCCTTTCACCAGGATTTCACCAATCGAATTTTCAGGGTCATCCGAATCGATTTTGGCTTTCATATTATTTACAACCCGACCACAAGAACCGGTTTTAAAGTTTTTCCAACCGGCATAACTGATGAGTGGACCACATTCCGTCATACCATAACCAACAGTGTAACGAAATTTTATTGCTCGTAAAAATTGTTCGACTTCCTCGTTCAAAGCTGCTCCACCTAAAACAATTTCACGGAAATTTCCACCAAAGACTTCTGTTAATGTTGTATTCACTTTAGCATAAATTTTCTTTCTCATCATTGGAATTTTCATAAGAAATTTTATAGTTGATTTATCAAGTTTTGGTTTAACCTGCTTTTTGTAGATTTTTTCGATTACAAGAGGAACAGATAAAATAAGCCGTGGATGAATTTCTCCGAAGGCTTTGATTAGAACTTTTGGAGAAGGTGTTTTACCCAAGAAGGTTATATGACAACCGCTGGCAAATGGATAGAGAAACTCAAATACACACCCAAAAACATGTGCAATTGGCAGGAAAGAAACAATAGTATCACCGGGTTCTAAGGATATATATTCTTGAGCAAAAACGATGTTTGAGATCAGACTATTGTGTGGCAACATTACGCCTTTAGAAAATCCTGTTGTACCGGAAGTATAAATGATAGCTGCAAGTTCTTTATTTGCAATTTCTTTGAAGTTGATTTTTTCTGGTGATAAGTTCCCTTCATATCTTTCTAGGTATTTTATTTTAGATTCTTCTATTATTTCCTTTGCATTTTTCTTTTTTCCAAAAAGGAGAGAAAAATTCTTAAGTGAAATAATGGTTTCCAATTCCAGCATATTAGATTCATCCAAGTCTTCATAAATGTCATCCGCTACAAATAGCAACTTAGATTCGGAATGATTTACAATATGATGAACATCGGCCGGTTTAAAATCTGGAAGAATAGGTACAATAACGGCACCATAAGTTACTACTGCCAAATATGTAATAGCCCAATTAACAGTATTCTTCCCGAGTAAAGCGACTTTTTCTTCGCTTTTCAAACCGCATTTTTCAAAGAAATAATGTAGATAAATTATTTGATCTGCAACCTGTGCATAGCTATGGTCTTCCTCTTTATAATTTGTGAAAGCAGGAAGTATCCAATGTTGCTTTAAGCTTTCTTCAAATATAGAAACCAGATTTTTTTTAATCATAATAAATCTCCTTTAATCACAATATCTCACTCAACAAAAAAAATAATTCTTTTAAAACTAAGCAAGTTGTTTTTATTAACATTTACTAATAATATTTATTTATGTAATTTAATAACTCTTTTTCTAATTGACTAGTATCAAATTTAGTTTCGACTAAAGATTGAAATGAATGTCCTTTCACATCCATTAAATACGTGACTAAAATTCTGTATTTTAAGTAACTAAAAGCAGGAGAGAATGAATTTGATCCCTTATAAACTTTTTTAATTCCTGCTTTCAAATTCAAAGTACTCTCTACCGAAATGTATTCACAATATCCCTCTTTCTTCCACACTTCTAATCTTTTATTTGCTTTTATTCCGATGTTATTTTCTATGAGCTTATGTGTTACTTCATGTGTAATCACACTAGAAAGTGATCGCTCATTATCTTCGCTTGCATTTCTTTGGACAAGGTTGTTTTCAATTTCGGTTTTAGATATAAAAATATTGTTAATAATTGGATAAGTTGCTGCAAAAGCATCTTTTAGAGAAGGACAGAATATTGAGTACGGTTTGAATCCAGAACTTATGAATATTTTATAGCTTAAATCATCATTATATATTTCAGAAGTTTTTAGTTTTTCTTCTACATCATCTAAAATTCTGTAGATTGCATCATTGATCTTAATGTTAGCATAAACATTAAATTGTTTATAGCTTACATGATGTCGATATAAACTGAGGTTTGGGAAAATGATAAAAATAATAAAAATTGCAGCTAAAATAATTATTATATAAAATCCTATATATCTCATGATTTCTCCTAATATTAAATTAACAAAATAATTGTAATAAAATACTGTAAAGTTTAATATGAAATCCAAGTATTATTAAACTACTTTAGAAACTAATAATGAGCTTGTTAGAACAAGTTATCAATATCGGTAAAAGAAAAATTATACAATAATTAGTTTAATAAAGTAATCCCTCCACATATCCAGAATGTAGAGGGATTCTTTTTTTTGCACTAGGGAGGAATAGGTGCAATTTATCTATTTGATAATCTTCGAATATTGCTTAAAATATCATTCGGAAGATTTTTAAATTTAATATCTCCTCGTGTAAATATTTCTCCAATCAAGATATCTTTGGGTATATTGATTATATAATCGATCTTGGCGTGACTATCATTGGAATTATTTATTGTCTCTATAGTTAATCCATTTATTGTATTTAGCGTCATGTGAATATCATTTAAATCACAACAATTCTTAAAGACTTTTTTAATTGCTGTGATCTTAATATAATGCTTATTCCATCCAATAAATTTAATTGACCCATTTAGATTATAAACATTTAGTTTCTCACCTGGCTTAATAGAATAATTTGTATTTATCGATTTCGTATATGCCTTATTCTTTTCCATAACAGAAAATTTATAGGAAATATTTTCTGTGAGATTGGTATTAGAACTATGTGAGCTAATATTGGCTAACGCCGTTAGATTTAAACTAATTAAGAAAACCATTACAAATATTAAAACTTTCATTTTCACCTCCTTATTTAACTGACATCATAAATAAGCATAAGTCGTGCCAAATTAACTAAGGGAAGAGAAATGCTTAATAAATAAAGAGTTATGAGTATAAATGTCTTTTTAGCTTGAAGGATAATTTGATATTAATGATAAATCTGATTAATACAGGTTATCAAAATGATAATAATT
>JAUVKM010000115.1 GCA_030596265.1 Candidatus Cloacimonadota bacterium | reverse complement strand
ATCGGGAAAAGCTTTTTAATGCAAAAACAAAAAATGATATCTTTAAAATTCTTGAGGGGATTAAAATATGAAAAAAAATCTGATTTTGATAATGATAATATTGTTATCGGTTTTTTTGGTTGCAGAAAATGAAAATGCAGGGACAAGCGGCTTTACTTTTTTAAAGGTTAATTATTCTGCCAGAGCTGCTGCAATTGGAAATGCTTATACCGGGCTTTCCAACGATGCAGATGCAGTTTTCTTCAATCCTGCTGGGCTTGTTCAAATTGATTCACCTCAGGCTTCTATTACTTATATGAGTTATCTTGAAGGAATAAATTGTGGTTCTGCTGTTTATGCATATCCCGTTAATGATAAAACTTCTTTTGCTGTTTTTGCAAAGGGACTTTCTGCTACTGAAGATCGTACAATTGCCGATGAGATGGGACAGTATGCAGGGATTGATGGTACTTTTGGAATGTCTGACTTCATCTTTGGAATTAGTGCTGCAAGGTTTATACTTGCTATGCTGGATGTCGGGATAAATATAAAATTTATTCAAGAATCACTCGATGAAACTTCTGCTTCGGCAGTTGTATTTGATGCCGGTATCATGCACCAATCAACAAATGAAAATCTAAAAGTTGGTATCTCTATAAGAAATATAGGGAAACAATTAACATATTATACAGATGATGAATACGAAGAAATTATGCCCACAACATTAACCGTTGGCTTTAATTATAATCCAAAAGAAAAATTATATGCTACCGTTGATATTTATAAACCTTTAGATAATGATATTTTTGGACGGTTTGGTTTGGAATATCAAGTACATCCAATTTTAACCCTAAGAGCAGGTTATAAAACTAATGCATCCGATTGGGCTACCGGTGGAGATAATGATTTTCTGTCCGGGATATCTTTCGGAACAGGGTTTGATCTTAGTAAATATAATTTGAAAATGGATTATGCAATAGTTTCGTATGGTGATCTGGGATTTGTAAATCAGATTTCAGTTAAATACTTATTTTAATAAAATTGAATCCAGTGCAAAATCCTACAAAGTTATATAATTTCTCTTTGATTTTAGAAAACGTCATTCTCTTTCAAAAAATATTAGACAACAAAATTCAATTCGAAAAATGTGACCAAAATTATTTTATGAGGAATTAATGGATAAAAAGGATTTTTTATTTGAGCTTGGTGTGGAAGAAATCCCAGCTGCTTATATCGCTGGAGCTATCAAGACTATCAAAGATCATTTCGAGACAAATTTAAAGAAAGCAAATCTTGATTATAATGAGTTACAGATTTTCTCTACACCACGACGTTTTGCAATTAAGATATTATCACTTCAAACACAACAAAAAGATGAAATTATCGAACGTACGGGTCCAACAAAAGAGATGGCTTATGATATAGATGGGAATTTGACAAATGCAGCTTTAGGATTTTTGCGCGGAGCTGGAGCAGAACAGAAAGATATCATTATTAAACAGACACCAAAAGGTGATAAAATAGCAATTAGAAAAGAGATAGAAGGTAAATCTGCAACTTTGATTCTTAAAAATTTGACAATAGAATCAATTGCCGAAATCCAATTCCAAAGATCAATGAAATGGGGAAGTTCTAAACTCTCTTTTGCCCGTCCAATTCGCTGGATATTAGTATTATTTGGGAATGATATTATAGACTTAGAATTTGAAGGAATAAAATCCGGGAATATAACTTATGGTAACCGTTTTCAAAACCTGCATAATCTGGTTGAAATTAACTCGATAGATGAATATGAAGAGAAACTATCAGGAGTTTTTGTGATTCCCAATAGAGAAGAACGAAAGAAGACCATAATAAAACAAATGAACGATCTTTTTTTGAACTCAAACGAAAAAGTTATTGAGAATGTTAAATTACTTGAGACCATTACCGATCTTGTAGAATATCCAACTGCTGTTATTGCAGATTTTGATAAGAAGTATCTTGGTCTTCCAAAAAAGGTTGTAACTTCTACGCTTTCCGAACATCAAAAATACTTTTCTATAAGCAAAAAGAATGGTGATCTCAGCAATAAATTTGTATTCGTTTCAAATGGAGATCCTCGATATTCTAACCTGATAAAGCAGGGTAATGAAAAAGTGATAACTGCCAGATTAGAAGATGCAGAATTTTTTTATAAAGAAGATACTGTCCAGTCTTTACAAACTTTCGTACCAAAATTATCAGAGGTTACATTCCAGCAAAAACTTGGATCTGTTTTAGAAAAAACTGAGCGAATAAAGCAAGTTAGTAAATTTATTTGTGATGAATTAAAACTTGAAGATGATGTGATAAAATACTCATTACAAGGTGCACATTTATGTAAGGCAGATCTTGTAACTTTGATGCTTGGCGAGAAAGAATTTACAAAACTTCAAGGGTATATTGGACATCAATATGCCTTGAAAAGCGGGGAAAAAAAGCAAACTGCACTTGTGATTGAAGAACATTATCAGAATGGTGATACTGAGATGTCATTAGCCGGTTCCGTGGTAGCTATTGCAGATAAAATTGATACGATCTGTGGAATAATCGGAGTTGATATGATACCCACAGGATCAAAAGATCCTTTTGCTTTAAGACGTGCTGCCAATGGAGTTGTTCAGATAATTTCCAATAATAATTTTGAAATAAACATCCACAAATTAATAGATAGATCATTTAAATTATTAGAAAGCAAACTTGATAAATCTGAGAATAATAAAGATGTAGTTTATGATTTTTTCAAGCAGCGCGTGAATTGGCTTCTTAAACAAAAGCAGATAGATTATGATATTATCGAAAGTGTGATGCATATTGATCATTCCAATATCCCAGATCTTATTCATCGAGCTGAAGCATTGCAAGAATTGAAAGGGGAGGAAGAGTTTATTGATCTTGTTTTGGGCTTTAAACGTGTTTCCAATATTCTTGTTGAGGTGAAGGCTACTTCTAATGTGAAGCGAGAACTCTTTCAGGAAGAGACGGAAGAGACTCTTTATATGAATTATCTGGTTTCGGGAATAGATATCTTAAAACTTCTTCCAGATAAAAATTACGGGGAAATCCTGGAAGAGTTAGTTAGATTCGGTAGCGCGATCGATAGTTTCTTTGATAAAGTTATGGTAAATGTGGAAGATGCTAAGATTAGGCAGAACAGATACAATCTTCTCTTCTGTATTAGAGAATTATTTCTACGAGTTGCAGATCTTTCTAAACTTGTTGTTGATGGCGAAAATAATAAAAATTAGAATATAAAGAGGTATTGAAAATGGTGATTCAAATTTCTCATCGGGCTAAGGCGATTAAACCGTCACCCACACTCACGGTTTCTAATCTAGCCAAAGAAATGAAAGCAAAAGGTATCGATGTGATCAATTTTGGTGTTGGTGAACCTGATTTTGATACACCAGATTACATTAAGGATGAAGCTCGTAAAGCGATTGATGATAACTTCACACGATATACTGCATCTTCTGGTATCATTGAACTCAGAGAGGCTATATCTGCTAAACTGAAACGTGATAACGACCTTGACTGTGACCCAAATGATATTCTTGTTTCTCCAGGTGCTAAGGCTTCTATCTTTTTTCTGTTGATGACTATTTGTGATCCGCGTGATGAAGTTTTGATTCCTTCTCCTTACTGGGTAAGCTATACTTCTCAAGTAGAAATGGTTGATGCCTTTCCGATATTACTCCCTACACGCGCAGCATCTAACTTCAAAATTTCAGCGGAACAATTGGAAGAAGCGTTGGAATCTTTGAGCAATCCAAAAGCTCTTATTTTAAATTCCCCAAATAACCCGACCGGTTCTATTTATAATAAAAAGGAATTGGAAAAGATTGCTGCTGTCTGCGTAAAGTATAATATCATGATTATTTCGGATGAAATTTATGAGAAGTTAATCTATAATGGAAAAGAACATATTTCTATTGCTACAATAAGTGACGAAGTTCGCGAACATACTGTTGTTATAAATGGTGTATCTAAAGCATATGCAATGACAGGATGGCGGCTTGGTTATGCAGCCGGTCCTACAGATATCATTAAACGAGCTGCCAGAATTCAAAGCCATACAACTTCCTGCGTAAATTCAATAACTCAGAAAGCGGCTATAGTTGCCTTGAATAAATGTGATGGAAGTGTTGCAAAAATGCGCGATGAATTCCAAAAACGCCGCAACTTTCTTGTAGATGAATTGAATAAAATTCCTAATGTAAAATGTCGAATGCCGCTTGGTGCATTCTATGCAATGCCGAATATTGCCTATTATCTGCACAACAATAAACTGGGAAATAAAAACTGTGTAAAAATGTGTGAATATCTTTTAGAGGACTATAAAGTAGCAATTGTTCCAGGTTCGGCATTTGGGGCAGATAAATATGTGCGGCTTTCTTATGCAACAAGTATGGAAAATATTAAAGAAGGGTTAAAAAGATTTAAGAAAGGATTGATTAATAGTTTACGTTAAAATTTTATGAAAGAATTTAAAGAGGAAATGGAAAGAAGACGCCAGGAGAGAAGAGGCATGCGGAGTTTGACCTGGGTCAATTTTATTATTCGGATACTTGTCCTTGTTTTTGTTGTAATGATCATCAGATACTTTTCAAATCCAAATCCAGATAAATTTAGAAGTTGGATCAACTTTGCCTCTCCAGATACTGTTCAAGTTCAGGAGAATAAATGAGTTTACTTATTGTTGGTTCAATTGCTTTGGATAACATAGAAACTCCATTTGGAAAAGTTGTTCATTCTCTGGGTGGATCTGCGATATTTACCTCTATGGCGAGTAAAAACTTTTGTAAAAGCAGTATTATGGGAATTGTTGGAAAGGATTTTCCCAAAGAGCATTTTATGCTTCTTGAAGAAAATGGAATTAATACTCAAGATATTAAAGTAACTTTCGGTAAAACTTTTCATTGGTCTGGGAAATATAATGATTTTAATAAAGCCGAAACACTTGATACTCAGCTTAATGTATTTGCCAATTTTGATCCTCAACTTTGTGAAGATAATAAGAATTGTGATTATGTGTTCTTGGGAAACATTGATCCGGTTTTGCAATTGAGAGTTCTAAAGCAGATGAGTAATGCTAAAATTACTGCTTGTGATACGATGAACTTTTGGATATCTGGGTCAAAATCAAAATTATTAGAAGTTATCAACAATGTTGATATTCTATTTATTAATGAAGATGAATTAAGAATGCTAACTGGCGTACATAATATTTTTGAAGCTGCACAAAAAGCCAAAGAATTAAATCCCAAATTAATTGTAGTGAAACGTGGTGAATATGGCTCTTTTGCATATTCAGATGAATTCATCTTTTTCGCTCCGGTTTATCCAGTAAGAAAGGTTGTTGACCCAACCGGTGCAGGGGATAGTTTTGCCGGTGGATTTATGGGTTATCTGGCTTCTGCAGGAAATTTTGAGGAAACAACAATTAAGAATGCAATGATCTATGGCACTGTAACTGCATCTTTTAATGTAGAGTCTTTTAGTGTAGATAGATTAAAAAAAATTAGTATTGATGACATTTTAGCAAGAAAAGAAATAATTGAAAGAAGTATTCGATTTTAAGGAGGGAGAAGTGAATAATAGCTCAACAATTAGAGGTTTTGCTCGAGAATCTTTATCTGGTAATTGGTTAAATGCAGTTTTAGCATATTTGATCATCATTGGAATCATATCCGTTGTTAGTACACTTCAGGTTGTTACGTGGATCATATTGGGTTCATTAACTTATGGTTTATATTTGTATTACATTGTTTTAATTAGAGAGAAGGTAGGTGATTTCAATTTATTATTTAAAGCCTTTTCATTTTCCGAAAAAAATTTGGGACTGTTTGGAAAAACATTAGGTTTATATCTACTTATGAGCCTATATATTTTTCTCTGGACATTGCTTCTTATTGTGCCCGGTATTATCGTAGCATATTCTTATAGAATAGCGTTTTATCTAATAATTGATAATCCCGAAATAGGAGTTTTGGAAGCTTTGAAGCAAAGCAAAGAAATGATGTATGGATATAAATCGAAGCTATTCTGTTTGGATCTAAGTTTTATAGGATGGGGGCTGCTTTGTATTCTCTCGTTTGGTATTGGTATCTTATGGCTATCTCCTTATATGCTTACTTCCCAAACAATCTTTTATGAGGAATTACGAAATGAACACGGAATTACTTATGAGACTAAGGATAAGGATGTTAATAATAAAGAAGAGATGGCTTCCAAGGTTGACGAAATCGTTAAATAGATAAATTGGCTATTTAGAAGGGCATTATGCGGAATTCTGTCCGCATAATGCAGTTTTCTTAGATTTTATAATTCCAACAGAAAATAGCATTATATTGTTATTGTAAGCAGGGTTAACGTGATTAAGAGAAATTGACTTACTATAAGGAATATTAAATGCATTATATTAATAAAATAACTATAGGTAAAATATGAAATGGCGTTTCTTAATTCATGAAAAATTAAGTCCGGCTGAAAATATGGCAATAGATGAAGCTATATTTAATTGTATTCAAGATGGTCGGTCTATACCCACAATAAGGTTTTATGATTGGGAGCCTTCTACAGTTTCCTGTGGATATAATCAGGAAGTGGCTAAAGAGGTAGATTTTGTGGCTCTAAGAAAACATAATTTTGGTTTTGTGCGAAGACCCACCGGTGGCAGAGTGGTTCTTCATGACAATGAAGTTACGTATGCGGTTATCAGCCCTACAATAGGAAGATTGTCTGGAAATGTAACAGAATCATATTCTGAAATAAGTAAGGCATTAGCCAAAGGACTCGAACTTATGGGTATTGATGTTGATTTTGAGAGGGGTAATCTAAGTTCAAAGCA
>JAUVKM010000090.1 GCA_030596265.1 Candidatus Cloacimonadota bacterium | reverse complement strand
CAATATTTATTTATTTTCTTTTTTCTTTGTCCCAATAATAATAGATGCAGGGAATAAAATTACATAGGCAATAATCAGTAGTACGGGTGAAATTGTTTTATCTCCTGTTGCCATAATAATGTATCCTGCAATAGTTGTGATAATTGCAATAATCAATATGATTACGTTAGTTTTATTAAATACAAATTTCATATTATCTCCTTATTAATCCGCCACAAAGTCACTAAGGCACGAAGAAAAGACAAAGAAAAATAATTTTTTAAATACTCTCTGCATCTCTGTGTCTTTGTGTCTCTGTGTTTATTCTTTTTACTTAAAACTCACTTAAAATTTCTTTGGAAAATTGAACGGATTCTTTTTCGTTGTCCAACTCAATTGCTAACTTAAAATAATATCTAGCTTTTTTTTGTTTATGTAATCCAAGATATATTTCTCCGATATGATAGGCAATTTCGCTGTTATTAATTTCTTTTGAAAGAGGAACTCTCATCGCTTTAAGTGCTTCATCATATCTTTGTTGTTTATAATAAAGCCAAGCCAAGCTGTCCCAGATCATTTCACTTTCTGGCATTAATGAAACAGCTTTTTTCAAATAATTTAAAGCTTCATCATATTTTTCTTCGAGTTCATTCTTAGCAATAAAATAACCGGCAGCATTCAATAAATCAGGATTCTCCGGATAAAGAGAAACTCCTTTTTCCAAAATGATCAATAAATTATCATGAGTGTCATATAACTCACCAAGAATTGAACAGGTTGCAAATGTAGATGCATCGGGCATAGGATTAGTTTCAATTTCATCTTTCAGGATAGAGTAGGCAATCGAATCATGCTCGGTTCCAAACAGCAAACTGGCAATAAGCTCGTTTGGGGTGATTTTCATCCCCTCAATATTAGAGAGGAGCGATCTAGCTTTTGGGATGTCCATATCATTTTGTATATAAGCAAAAGCCACTAAAAGATTGAGTTTATTTTCATTAATAAAACTATTTGAGAGTTTATCAAGAAACTCGAGTGCAATTTCTTTGTTTTCAAATTCAGTATGGAAAATCGCCAGCAGATAATTTGCTTTGGTTTTATTTTCTAAAATATTATAATACTGTAATAAAAGTTTATATATTTTATCTTTTCGTTCAAGATCCTTAGAAAGATCAACCTTGAATATATAAGTGTGAATTGTATTAATATCTTCCGCTTTGAACAGATTGTCCGCTGCTTCTACATAATCACCTGCAGATAGATGAAGATCGGCAAAATAGGTATAGAAAGATGATGAGAATTCCTCTGTTAATTCTCCGGATTCCTCGATTGCAAGCCCTGCTCGAATTCCGGTACTAATATCGTTTTTCCTAATTGCAGAAAAGAAAAGGTATTTTAAAATATCGTGAGTTCCAACCTCGAAGCACAGAGTTTTATTTATTAATATTTCATCATACTGTCCAAGTGAGAAATATCTTCCGATCAGATAAATTTTTATTGGATCAGAAAGAATCCTGTTATTATCTATATGAAACTGAATCGTTTCTATAACTTTGTTTTGTAAACCTTGTTTTTCATAAGATGTAAGCAACGGAGTTAAGCTTGTTTCATCTGTCCATTTTTCGTAAGCATCAGTAAATATTTCAAGACTTTTTACTGAATCAATTTCACTATATAACTCAGCAATTGTCAGTACCAGTTTTTCTTCATTCCATGGGAGTTTTATTGCTTTTTTAAGAAGCTTAATATTTCCTGATGGTTTGGTGTTTTGCTGGAAGACATAATATGCTGTCAGATTTCGCATGGTTGGCTGTATTTTTATAGCCTTTTTAAAACACTTTTCTGCCATTTCATTCTGTTGTTCATTGCGGTAAGATTCGGCTATAATTGAATAGATCTTCTCCGATTTTATGTTTTTGTTACAGAAAATTTTTCCAAGTTCAATAATTTCAGAATTTGCCGATTTATCAAAAAAAGCTTTTAATGCTAAAACCTCCATTAATGTTTCTTTAAGGTAAACATTGTTGGAATCAGCTTCTACTGCTTTTTTATATAATTGAACTGCATTTTCAAAATCGTGCTGCTGCATTGCAACCTGTCCGAAAAGAAAGTAATTCTCGGCAATAAAATTCGGTTGATGAGATATATTTTTATTAACTGCGCACCCTGCAAAAATCATTAGAATGAGCAGAAGGTAAAAAACTTTTTTCATGGAAGTTTAAAAAGTCATATTGTAGAGGAGTGTGATAGATCGATCACAACCTTCAGTATGAATATTATTAAGCATTAAGTCATAAAACGATACCTTAATAATAAGAGCGTCTGTGAAATGTATATCTATAGAAGCATTGAAGAATCCTCTACCTTTTACAAGATTTGTTTCGTTATCATTCCATCCGGTATCATATTCTGCTAATAATACGATCATATCTCCTATTGTCTTATCGAAACCAACAAAAAGATTTGGCTCATCATCTTTATCTTCAGTTTCTAAGCTGTAGTTAATTCCACCATGAACACCTATATTTCCAAATAGGAAGAAGTTCTTACTGACCGTAAGGTATACGCCTTTAGATTTTATATCATATCGTTTTTGAGATTTATCATATCTTCCGTGTCCTTGAGAATCGTAACCAATGGCAATAGCTGGAAGCTGATTACTCTCATCCATAAGCCGCACTTTTGCATTAAATTCAACTCTATCATGCCATTGAGGGTTTTTATCGCCAACTATTTCTTCAGCACCATAATTCACACCAAACATAAAACGCGGGAAAAGTCCTACTCTTGTTCCTATCAACAAACCGTTGTCTTTGTATATCTTGGCAGTAATCTCTGCTTCACCCTGCTGTAGAATACCGGCAGTAGGTATATCAATCAATGTGTTAAGCTCAAATGCAAAAACACTCACTGAAATTATTAAAAGGATAAATAAGATACTTAGTTTTCTCATTTTAAATCTCCTTAATTATTTTATATCTTTAAGTTTCAACATGTTGCTTATAATCTCCAATTCATAGAGAGCTTCCAGCTTTTCCCCATCAGGATGATATACCGAATTATCTATAAGATAAGCCAGTCCATTTGTTTCATCATAAAAAGCAAAGCTTTGGAAAGCGCCTCCGACAGAATGTTTTTTATTCTGCCATCTTCCAGTCAAACGCCAGCCCTGATGTCCGGCTAGTTTATACTTTTCCATTCTCACATCTCTATCAGAGAATTCATCTTCATCATAATATTTCCAGCTTATATTCTTGCGAGCTTCTTTGAGCCAATCTCGATTAAATTCATCTTTGGAAATTTGTTGAAAATACACTGAAATATATCTGTCCGGCTTATTTCTTAACCGAGCAATGAATGAAATAAAATTATTTGTGGTATCATTTTTGTAAAGTATATATTTTTTTGGAAGTTTTAATGACCATGGAAAAGCAGTAAATCTATCGTCAGAATAAACAGGAGTTTTGTATAACTGTCCACTGATGCGATCAAATAATTTTTCTTTGAATAGATCAAAAATATTATGTGATTGCAAAATATTAAATTTCAGCAGATTTAGCTCATTGCTGCCCAGTATAAAAAGCACAAACTGATCATTTGCCCACACATTATCTTTCGCGTACATTCCAATTAGATTCTCATTAACTTCAGCTTCTACCTTAGAGCCCATGATTTCTTTTATATATGTTGATACTTTGTCATTTGATTCCAGATCACAAAAAAAGATCAGATTATTAAATTTATAAAAATTGTCTAAATTATCTATTGGAGTTCGTTTAACAATGAACACTTTCTCATTTTCGGTTGTAAATCGGACTCTTTCCAACGTTTTTATTAAATGACTTTTCGCATATTTCCATACATTATCATCAGCAAAAACATATACTGTCTGCTTATGTCCCCATGACATCGGTTTATGAGGATCTATCACTTTGCTTTTTGTTCTATGGAGATTATCCTTTGAGGAACATCCTAAAATTAAAAGCAGAATAATTCCTAGAACCACATTTTTTTTGTTCATTATTTGCCTTTACGCTCTTTTGGAGAGAAATAAGTTATACCGGAAAGTATAGTGATAACAGCAACAATCCAGAAGAAAATATTAAATCCAAACTGAAACTTTGAATGATATGTTGGTATGAATGGATATAACAAAGAATAATAAACCAAAGCCGAAATGATCCCCGTCAGTTGGAATGTTGTTTTTACTTTTCCCCACACATTTGCTGGAATATAGATCTTCTTCATTGTGTAATAATGTCTTAATAATGTTATTACAACTTCTCTAAACAAAATAAGATAGAATACATAAATACTCATCATTTTCATAGGCTCGGAAACTAAAGCGAACAACGCCAATAAAGTTAATAACTTATCTGCAAGTGGGTCCATTATTTTCCCAAAATTTGTAACAACGCCAAACCTGCGAGCAAGCAGACCATCAAAAATATCGGTGATGCTGGCAATTATGAAGACAAAAGTAGCCCACTGATAATTATATTTTATTTGGGAATAATATACAAGCCAAAAAAAAACCGGAACCAGAACAACTCTAAAAAGAGTTAATGAATTTGGTATATGTTTTTTCATTTCAAATTTTCTCCTAAAGCTATGCTTGCAAATAATGAATTGATGGCTAATGTTAATAATTCTACGCCAAAGAAACGATAATCAATTTCAATGTGAAGTAATTGAAAATAGATCAATGCATAATAAATAGCTACATTGAGAATAAGCGGTATAAAGCAAAGATATAATGAATTAACAAAAAATTGTTTTCTTCGTTTTCCAATTTGACCGCCGGAAGAATGATAAATTTTCCAGAAAACATTACTTTTCATTTCAAAATGAATTCGAAGGAAAATCGAAATGAATAGTATGAAAATAATGAATAAACCAAAACCAATATAATAACCATTGGTAAGAAAGAATATCTTATTTTGGTTATCTTGCCAATTAGCATTATCAAAATAGTGGATAACTGCAGGAGAATATTCTAATAGCGTTCTTTCTAGTTCAAGTTTCTGTTCAATATGGAACTTTTTTCCCACGAAGTTTATCTGCATTGCTGTGGGGAGTAAGTATGATCTTAGTATCTCATCACTGTCCCCCAAATTGTAATTATTTATCAACGTTTGAGCAATAATAGAATCCTCTATTATAATTGTATCTTTTATATAATTATTACTCTCGATTTTTAATTTTATTTGTTCAAGTGTATTTTTCTGCATAGAAAGAAGCATCATTGGAGAAGCAGAAATATTATCTTCAAAAACATCCTTTTGATACTCATATCCTAAATGAAGTAGATTCCATCCAAGAAGGATTATGAAAATAACAATGATTTGAAAAGAGATTCCCTTTTTCACAATTTTACCACTTTATTATCCTGAATTCTATAATGAGTGTCAAAATTATCAAGTTTTCTTTTTGATGTAGCGATCAATGAAGCACCACTATTTAGGGCAAAATTGCAAATTTCCAAAGCAGTGATCATGTTCTTATCATCGAAGTAATTTTCAAAATCATCTACAAGGATGATCTGTGGAAGCTGAATTACTGCCCGAATTAATTCAATGAATTTCTTTGATGAGGATGAAAGTGTTTTAACCTTATTGCCTATCTTATCTCCAAGCTGGGAAGTCATGCACAATTCCAATATCTTTTGCTTTTGTCTGGCAGTCACTTTGGGCAACGGTATGATAATATTCTTCCAAACAGATTCATTCATAAGAAGGTGCGAAGTATTATCTATAAGAATTGTTTTTTTCTTTTTTTTATAAAATAATAACGGCTTATCTTTAATTAGGATCTGTCCGCCAAAATTGTAATACTCTCCATGTATTGATCTCAATAAAAGTGATCTTCCTGTATCGTTATTCCCAAAAATGTTCACTCTCATACCGCTTCCGATAAGCATCTCGTTTATCAGCATGAATTTTTCATTCTCTCTGGATAAGGAAAACCCTTCTATCTTAAGCATTAACAAGCTCCACAATAATCTTATTTTTCTTTTTTTCTGAATCTAAAACAAATTTTTTCCTTGCTTTCAGGTCAACCTTTTTTGCAAAATTATATAGTTCCTGTTCCCTGTTCTGCGGATAAAGAACAAATGCACTGCCATCTTTCTTTAAATTTCTTCTTACACATTCCAAAATATCCAGCATATTACAGGTTATTTCATGCCTGGAAATTGCCCGTTCTACTATTGGACTCATCCGGCCCTTATTTTTTGGAAAATATGGCGGGTTGGAAATTATCAAATCATACTTCTGCAAAGAGGTAAACGCTCGAAGATCAGCTTCTGAAAATGTTGGAGATGTCTCGGATAACTTAGTATTATCCTGGCTAAGTTTAACCAGATGTTTCTGAATTTCAATTCCCATGATCTTCCATTTTGGATGATAATGAGATAGCATAATAGAAATAATGCCATTTCCGCTACCCAACTCAAGCAAATTAATATTTTCCTGTGAAATTTGTTCTGAAACAGTTTCTACAAGGAATGCAGAGTCGGAAGTTATTGAATGTCCACCTCTGGTTTGAAAAATGGTTTTGCCAAATGGAAGCTGTACGGAAGTAAACATGAGTTTTCTTATTTAATGTTCTGTGTGTCCAAATCCACCGCTTCCACGATCTGTTTCATCAAGCTTATCAGTAATGATAAAATCTATAGATTCATGACGAGAAATTACCATTTGGGCAATTCGTGTATGAGTAGAGATAATGAAATTGGTTTTTCCAAAATTAAATAAAATGATTTTGATCTCACCGCGATAATCGGCATCGATTGTGCCAGGTGAATTAAGGACTCCAATTTGATGTTTGATTGCCAATCCGCTTCGAGGGCGTATCTGTGCTTCATATCCTGCCGGTAAAGATATTGCTATTCCGGTTGGAATAAGAACAACTTCTCCGGATTTTACAAGTATATCTTCCTTATTGCAGGAATAAAGATCATAACCGGCAGCATGTTCTGTCATGCGTTTTGGAAGTTTAGCATATTCATTTATTTTTTGGATATTTACTTTTAACATTTTATTCCACCTTAATAATGAAACAGGGCTTCGTCGAAGCCCCGTTAATTATATCTTATTATTCAGATTAAAATTTTCTTGTATGAATAAAATCACAGAGCATCAAGAGTAATTCGGCTTTTTCACCGTATGGTTCTAAAAGAACTTTAGCTTCAGTTATTAATTTCTCTGCCATTTGCTTGGATTTTTCTAAACCATAAACTGCCGGGAACGTAGCTTTTTTTGCTTTTGAATCTTTACCAATGGTTTTTCCAAGATCCTCTATTGAACCTTCAATATCAAGGATGTCATCTACGATTTGAAAAGCCAGACCGATCTTCTGTCCGAAACTTTCCATACGTTTAAAATCTTCTTCAGGAACTTCTGCCAGCATGCATCCGAAACGAATTGGCAAACTCATTAATTTACCTGTTTTATTATTGTGTATAAACTCAAGCGTCTCTTTTGATATCTTTTTGCCTTCACTTTGAATATCTATCATCTGTCCGGCAATAAGACCTGCATGACCGGCTTCAATAGAAAGTTCTCTAATAAAATCTAATCTGAGTTTTTCATCAACTTCTTCTGCATTAACAATTGCCTGGAAAGCATAAATAAGAAGTGCATCTCCAGCCAGCAAGGCAATATCAGAGCCAAAAAGAACATGACATGCTTTTTTACCACGCCTGTATTCATCATTATCAATTTCGGGTAGATCGTCATGGATCAAGGTATATGTATGCAGCATCTCAATTGCGCCTGCCACAAGAAGTGTTTTATC
>JAUVKM010000056.1 GCA_030596265.1 Candidatus Cloacimonadota bacterium | reverse complement strand
AAAATAAAAAATCATACTAAACAAAAAACAATAAATAACATTGTACCGGATAACTGGATTTACATTCAGGAACGTGATGTGAAAGTAGGAAGGCTTCAGATATTTAACAACTGGAGTCCTTATATGGTCAAAGACGACGATACTGTATGGATCGGGCTGGAATATTTTTGTAATGAAGGTGACAATTTGTGGAGTATGACAGATGAAGAGTTTGCAAAATTTGCAATTGATGAACTAGAGAAAATTGAGATAATTGACAAAGATGATGTATTAGACAGTACAGTTATCAAAATGCCTAAGACATATCCGGCATATTTTGGAAGTTATGATAAGTTTAATGAAATCCAAGATCATGTTGATAAAATTGAAAATCTATTCCTGATTGGAAGAAACGGGATGCATAGATACAATAACCAGGATCATTCCATGCTAACAGCAATGGAAGCAGTAGAAAATATAATTCAAAACGTAAAAACAAAAGATAACATCTGGAACGTGAATACAGATGAGGAATACCATGAAAAATAATGTAAATAGTAAATTGAATAATAAAGTTTCAATTTTGTTTTTTATCATGCTTATTTCATTAATAATGGGCTGTTTAGAATCAGCAATAGCATTTATTGCAACTAATGATATTTCAATATCACGTGTTTTCTGGAATTACAAACATCTATTAACAATGATCTCCATATCAACATTTGTATGGTTTCCGATTTTATTATTATTTTCATTTATACTATATTTCAGTTCGAAATTAAATATTTTAATTAAACTAATTTTCAATTTTAGTTCTTTTATTATTTTTGCTTCTTTGTTTATTATCAATATCTCCAGTTGGAAATTCTATTTTCGTAATGGAATATTTCTAATCCAAAATGCGATTGTATTTACTTTTTTAAATTTTAAATTACTAATATTTCATTTTATACAAACAAGTCCAAAAACAATTTTTATATTAGTTGCATTTTCAATTTTCTTAGCGTTGATAATTGTATTCTTGTTAAATGTTATAATAAAGATTAAAGATAAATTTAAATATGAAAAAAATATTATAGCTGTTTATGGTAGTTTAATAATAATCCTTACTTTAAATTTCCATATTGAGAAAAAGAACTTCCATCCTTTTTTATCTATATTGGTTTCTGGGAGTATACATGAAAGCGTTGATGAACAAACAATGCTTAAATTGGTGTCTTTAAAGGATAATGGGAACGATTTTAGTATTGATAAACAAAATGCTAAACCAGTAATTGTGATTATGATTGAATCAATGAGAAAGGATCTAATAGACATGCAGCCTTGTCCAATCCCCTTTATGAAACAACTGGCAGAAAATTCTTTGTTTTTCGATAAATCGTATATTACTTCTTCACATTCAAATTATTCTGATCTTTCTATTTGGTATTCACGTTATCCATTAAGAGCGAATTATCGAGAACCATATTCGGAAGAATCTGTATCACGTGGATTGTCCATTTTTGAATATTTTAATAAGATTGGTTATCATACAGGATATATTTCTTCACAGAATGAGAAATGGGGTGATATGATCAATTGGTTAAAAGGAAAAGGGATTAATCATTTTTATCATTCAGAGGATTATGATAAAGAAACGTGGTTTAATGAAGATGATAAGGGCGGTTTATCGCAGTTAATAAAAAATAAAAAAGCTACTGCCGGAAAAATTGAGGACTCTGCAACAATTAAAATTGCTGAAGATTGGATATCTGGCTTAGATCATAAAATCCCTTTTTTCTTAGGTATGAACCTACAGAATACACATTTTGATTATATAGTTTCAACAAATAGTATTCAGCCATTTGAACCAAGTGTTATTGATTTCCCCATGGTTTATTATGATTGGCCTGAATCTAAAGCAGTTCATGTGAGGAACAGGTATCTAAATGCTTTTCATAATTTGGATAGTATTATAAAAGATTTTGTTAGTTACCTAAAAAAAGAAGGACTTTGGGATAATTGCTACTTTGTGATAATTGGTGATAGCGGAGAAGCATTTTATGAACATGGATTTGCAAATCATTCCGGATCCATGTATGATGAAATTGCTCGTACATTTACAATGATCAAACCTCCTAAAGGTGTTGATGTCCAAATGGTAGAGAAATCAATTAGCCACATTGATATTTTCCCAACACTTCTTGATATTATGGGAATTCCTATACCTGGTTCTTTTCAAGGATATTCTGCTTATGATTCAGATGAGCAGAGAAAAATATTTATGCATAATAATTCATTTGTTTGGCAGGATGCTTTAGTTTCATGGCCCTGGAAAATGTTAATAACATATCATCCTGTGAAAAAAGTAGAACTTTACAATCTTGAGACCAATCCGATGGAAAAACAGAATCAAATTGATGAATATCCAGAAGTAGTTAATGAAATGAAACAACAGATAAAAATTATTCATGATTCCCAGATCGAATATTATAAAAATCCAAATTTTTTCATTAAATATAATCCACCTAACATTTATTAGAGGGAGCATGAAAACTACAAAATATCTTAGAATTTTAGTTAATGCATTATTGATCTACTCTGTTTTAATGTCAGCGATCTGTATTTCATTCGATACGGTGAATACACTTAAATATGGAGCTTTAGATCTACGCAACCGTGTTGTTGGAATTAGAGTATTGTTAAATGGGGAAGATCCTTATTTCTTTAAATGGGAACAGGACACACCGGAAGAGTTTGTTGATGCCCGGGATTTTTATTCTAACTTTCCAATGAGTAGATTAACTGTTCCTCCATCTGTACTTTTGCTTCATTCACCTTTTGCTTCAATACCCTACAAAACTCAGCAGATTTCGTGGGCATTTATCCAATGGCTACTACTTCTTTTGAGTATAATTCTTCTTTCAAGTATTACTGATTCAATCATGAAAAAGAAAATTATTTGGATAATTGGATTATTAATTGTTGCATCAAGTTTTTTCTGGAGACTGCATATTGATAAGGGGCAAATATATATTCTTTTTCTTTTTATGATTATCTTATCTTATTGGCTTGTTAAGAAGAAAGATAATTACATTCTCAGTGGTTTTATTTTAGGATTAACTGCTTCCTTCCGTCCACCTGTAATATTAATGGGTATCCCATTTCTTATAAAAAGAAAATGGAAGTTCATCCTTAGTGGCATTACCGGAATGTTGATAAGTTTTGTATCTTCTTTATTTATTGCTCCATTTCCATTTTGGAAGAGCTATTTTAATTCTATGGAGTTTCATGAAAAATTCCATTTACTCATCATCCGACCGGCATATAGTTTTTTTAATAAGATTGATGTTGATGGGATAAAGAATGCAATTTTCTCAGCAAATCTACCAATAGAAGATTCTTCTATTCAAGATATGTTTCGTATTATCTTTCATCTGGAAGTTAAAGCGATAATACTTGAATTATCTTTGATCATTTGTATTTCAGTTTTGATATTTCTATTATGGAAGAGAATAGTTAAAACAAAAAGCAATGATATTCTTTTTTATATTGGAATAGTATTTGTAATTATTAGCAGCTTCTTTCTTCCTGCTGCTCGTCTTTCATATATGAATATCTACTGGTTGTTTCCATTATCATTAATTATTTTAATAACAAATGATATCAAAAAGATTTTAAAACCCGAATTAGTCTTTGTAATAGTGGGGTTATTCCTAAACACTATGTTTTATACATTTCCCAAAGGAGTTATTTTAAGTGATTATTTGATGCTTTTTTATATAGTAATTACAACATTCAGAATAACTAATTCCAAATACTAATTTTTTCTAAAATCATTGGGATTGATATCATATCGTTTAAATTTTTCGTATAGATTCTGGCGTTTAATATTTGATATCTTAGATACTTTTGTAACATCACCTTTGTATTGCTTCATAAGGTTTTCGATGTAAGCTTTTTCAAATTCGCTTTTAGCTTTTGGGTAAGGTAAATCAAGAAAAAGAGATGATGTGGAATTAATCTTCTTTGATTCTTGCTTATAAATATGGTCAGGTAGATCTTCTGGGATAATGGTATCATGTGAAGCAAGGGCAACAGAATGTTCAATAGTGTTTTTTAGTTCTCGTATATTTCCTTTCCATTGTTGGTTTAATAGGATTGAAAGAGCTACATTTGATATTTTAAGCTCTTGCTTTTTGTATCTATTAGAAAATTCGGAAATGAATTTGATAACAAGAAGCTTAATGTCTTCAACTCGCTCCCGTAATGGTGGGATATGCAGATTTATCACATTTAATCTGTATAAAAGATCTTCTCGAAAATTTCCATTCTCAACTTCTTCCGAAAGAGATTTATTAGTGGCAGCAATAATTCTCACATCAACGGTAACATCGTTCTCTCCACCAACTTGCCTGATAATACCTTTTTCTAAAACGCGAAGTAATTTAACCTGAAAGGCTGGTGTTGTTTCAGTGATCTCATCTAAAAACAATGTTCCACCATCAGCTTCCTGAAAATATCCCATCTTATCTTTGATTGCACTGGTAAACGATCCTTTTTTATGACCAAAAAGAGTACTTTCTAAAAGGCTTTCCGGTAAGCTCCCACAGTTAATGGCAACAAATTTTTTATTACTTCTACTGCTGTTTCGATAGATCAGATCAGCAATGAGTTCCTTACCTACACCTGTTTCCCCTGTAATTAGAATTGTTGTATCAAGTGGAGCTATCTTTTTTACTTTTTCCATGATTTTTTGAATAGCTAGGCTATTTCCAACAATATGTGTTCTATCGAACTCTTTATCCAAGATCGTTCTTAACCTTTTTATCTCGTCTGTTTGCCATTTTACTTTTAGTAATTTCTCTATCTTGAGTTTAAGCAGATCAAGATCTTCAACAGGTTTTTCTATAAACTCATCAGCTCCAAGTTTCATCGCTTCTACCGCCATCTCAATAGATGCTTTACCGCTGATTACCATCACAGCAATTTCCGGCCATTTCTTCTTGATATTCTTCAGTAGGCTTAAACCATCTTCACCAGGCATTACAAGGTCACTAAGGGCAATCTGATAAGAATAAGTTTTTAATTTCTCTATGGCTGCAATTGCTGAATCTGCTGTATCGATCAAGTATTCATCTTCTAAGTGTCTACTAAAAATATCTCTAGTATCTTTTTCATCATCAACTATTAGTATCCTGGCTTTCTTTCCATCATTTTCGAACATAATATTATCCTTTTGTTTGTGGTAGGATTAAAGTAAATGTTGATCCAAAATCCTGTTTGGATTCGACTTTGATCTCACCATCGTATTTTTCAATTATGCTTTTTGTTATTGCTAGTCCAAGCCCAAAACCGGTTCCTGATTTTCCAATCTTGGTTGAGAAATATGTTTCGAAGATCTTATTTAAATTATATTCAGGGATTCCTTCTCCTGTATCTGTAATCTTAATGTAGACCATCTTATCTTCTTCATAAGTACGGATTGAGAGTTCCTTCTGTACACAGTCTTTCATTGCTTGAATGGCATTATTTACGATATTTGCGGTGCAAAGACTTAGATCACCGTAAGATGCTGTAACATTTGGAAGATTTTGTTGGAAATCAGTAGTAAGTGTTACGTAATGTTTAAAGAAAAGATTATGTTTGCAAAACTCCAGCTCTTGTGTGATCATCTCATTGATATCAATTGGACGGTCTGTTGATATATTGCTTTGTTTTACTTTTGTTAATAAGCCTTTTACCGTTTGAGCAATATTTTTACCAGCTTCAATTATTCTATCCAAATCAGTGTTGTCTTTCAAATCTTTCTTTAGAAGTTGAGCATAGCCCAGAACTGTATTCAAGGGCGAATTGATATTATGAACTATTCCTTCAATTTTTTTACCGATGTCAGCAAGTTTATTACTCTTTATCAGTTCCAATTCAAGTGACTTTCTTGCTTCAGATTCTCGGATCTCTTTTGAAACATCAATGATGCTTCCAAAAAATTTGGTGCTTTCATCATGTTTTACTGCTCGAATATTCAGGGCTACGAATTTTTGATTTTTGTTTGGATAGATCTTTATATTTGGGAAGGTTAGTGGTGCATTATGTATTTTCGCAAATTGTTTTTCCTCCAACCCCATTAATTTGCTCAAGTTTTGATGGCTGATCTTTTTTTCATCCATCTCCATAATTTTTACGAAACTGGGATTAAAAAGGATAACATCAAAATTTTGATTCAGCCAGAAAATTCCTGTATCAAGATTATCTGTTAATTCTTTGTATTCCCGCAAGGTTTGGCCATACCTAGATAGGGCAATATTCATAGTATTAAAAGATGTAACCATATCGCCTAATACACCGGAATATTGTTTTTTAATAGGTTCCAATTTAGAAGGATTTTCTGAAATATTTTGCATATTCTTGCTAATATTTCTTACTGGAATCAGTATTGTTTTACTAAACCAATTACCTAGCAAACTTATCATTACAAGTGTAAAAGCTAAAAGGATCAGAACAAAAATTAGAATACTCTGCTGCACAAATTGATTTACATACCTTCTATAGGAAATAATAAAAATTCCAGTTGGTTCATTTGCCAGATCGTAGAATATTTTGATACCTGCAGCGTTATTAATATTGAATTTCTTAATGGTCTGCTCTAACTTTTTTTCAGTCATAGATTCAATCAGATCATTTATGTCTGAGATATATTCAGTAAGATTGCCAGGAATTGCATTGTCAGAAAGTGTTTTGTCATAAGAAATTAAGCTTACTTCAGAATCGGAGCTTAATTTCAAATTGGCCATATCGAATTTTTCTATTAGAATAAGAACACCAAGAAGTTCTTTTACTTCATTTGAAATGAAAATCGGATTATATGTTATCTGGAATAATCTATTTCCGAAATTTCCTATAAAAATCCCAGAGTTTTCTTTGGAAATATCGCGATATATTTGTGAAAGATATTTATTCAAAAGTTCCCATTGCTCGCCGAAAATGTATTCTCGCTGTTTATTGCAAATTATGAGCTTTTCAATATTCTCGGATTTAAAATTTCGATTAAGATGATCATTAATAAGATTCTTATCCCTTTTTTGCAATGCATCAATTATTACTGTATCGGTTTCAAGATTATTTAGTAAACTCTGTTTTCCCATTTCCATCTCAGTACGAGCGATCTTCAATTCAGAAAGTGTTAATTTTATGTTCAAGTCTTCATATTGATTTATTCCGAACTTGGCTAATTGCCATTCGATGAAGGTGAGTGTAAGCACAAGAAAAAATGTGATTACAAAAAATAATTCAAAGATCCGTTTTTCCAGTTCTGTTTTTCTCTTCTTCAAAATATCTTCCTTTTTAATTTTACTTATCTAAGATTTCTTTGACTTTTAAAATTATAGAATCATATGTAAATGGTTTATGAAGAAAACTAATATTTGGAGAGGATGTATGTCTTTTAATGAAATCATTATCAACATTTCCAGAGATGAAGATAGCTTTTATGTCAGGTTGAAGCTTTCTCAGTTCATCAACCAATTCCGATCCACTTATCTTCGGCATTGTAATATCGGAGATCAAAAGATGAATTTTTTCATTACTTTCTTTAAATTTAAGCAAGCCTTCTTTACCATTTGATGCTTCAATAATTTTGTAACCCCGTTCCTCTAAAATTTCAGAAAGGAAATTTCTGATGCTATCTTCATCATCAACAAGCAAGATAGTTTCATCTCCGGTTGGAAGATTATCTGAATCAAAAATTTTAACTTTTTTAACATTGGACTCTGTAATTATTTGTGGAAAATAGATATTAAATTCAGAGCCTTTTCCTTCTTCTGATTCAACAAGTATTACGCCTTTATTCTGTTTCATGATTCCAAATACTGTAGAAAGTCCAAGACCGGTACCCTTGCCTACTTCCTTAGTTGTAAAGAAAGGTTCGAATATCTTTCTCTGAATCTCTTCACTCATGCCTATTCCCGTATCTACAACAGATATCTTGATATATTCATTTGACTCATTAAGGCTGTGCTGTTCAATGAATTCTTTGGTAAGTGCTTCTTTTGTTGTAGAAATCATGATCTTGCCATAGCCTTCAATCGCATCACGTGCGTTTACAACAAGATTAACAATAACCTGTTCGAGTTGACTTTTGTCTGCATAGATCATACAAGAAGGGCTTTGAAAAGTTGTTTTTAAAGATATTTCTTCTCCGATTAATCTCTTCAACATTTTCTCAAGTTCAGTAATAGTTTTATTCAGATCGACATTAATTTTTTCAACAATTTGCTTTCGTGAAAAACCTAGTAATTGTTTAGTTAGTCTTGCCGCTCTTTTACCGCAATCCTTAATCACTTTGATATCTTTATAAGCATCGTTGTCTTTATCCAATTTTTTAAGAGCTAAATCGGAATAACCATTAATAGCTGTTAATAAATTATTGAAGTCATGCGCAATTCCACCTGCAAGTTTTCCAACAACTTCCATTTTTTGAGATTGGTATAATTGTTCTTGGACAATCTGTTTTTCATCTTGAGCCTGAATACGTTTGGTTATATCACGAGCAATAACTAAGAGTGCTTGTTCTTCATTAAAAGTTATTTCACTTTTATGAAGTTCAACAATTATTTCTTCACCACTCTTTTTAACGTGAGTAAAAACAGGTGAATCAATAATATTTTTCTTATTTAGATAATTTGACAAGTGTTTCCACTCTTTTTCAATATAAAGCGTAGAAGCAGGAGCTGAAATAAGTTCATCTTTTGCATATCCATATTTATTTAATACAACATCATTACAATCAAGAAAATTCTCTCCATTTTTAGATAATATAAAAATTGGATCAGCAATACTGTTGAAAAGGAGACGATATTTTTTCTCGCTTTGTCGGAGATTGTATTCCATTTTATAGCGATAAAATGCCATTTCGATTGTTACATGAAGTTCGTGTTCTTCAAAAGGTTTTATCAAATAACCAAAAGGATCAGTTACTTTTGCGCTATTCAAAATGGGTTCGTTCGCATAGGCCGTAAGATATATTATTGGGACATTGTATTGTTTTTTGATTTTAACAGCAGTTTCAATACCATTGAGCTTTCCGGCTAGCATTATATCCATCAGAATCAAATCAGGATTTAATTCTTCGTAGCGTTCAAGAACTCGTTCTCCATAAGAAATAATGTCAATAACTTCATAGTTGAATTGTAATAAAGTTCTTTTTATATCTTCTGCAATGATCCTTTCATCTTCAACGATCAACAGTCTTTTCTGTGCCATTATTTACCTACACCTTCCTAAAATTATGTCCTAAAAAAATTACATGTAACAAAAAGTAGAAAAAAGAAAAAGTGGTCAATTTGTTTTTATAACAAAATAAAAAGCCATCCGGTATTACCGGATGGCTTTAATGGTTGGGCCGGGAGGATTCGAACCCCCGAATGCATGGACCAAAACCATGTGACTTACCGCTTGTCGACGGCCCAAAAGATCTATAATTAAGAACTGGCGGAGAGGGAGGGATTCGAACCCTCGGTAAGGTTTCCCCTACATACGCTTAGCAGGCGCACACCTTCAACCAGCTCGGTCACCTCTCCACTTCTATATAATCCTGGCGGAGGATGAGGGACTCGAACCCCCAAGGGCTAAGCCCGGCGGTTTTCAAGACCGCTGTCTTACCAATTAGAGCTAATCCTCCTAAATGGAGTTTACAAATAATTTTTGCGTTGTATTGATGTCAAATATTTTTTAA